>JANNJI010000512.1:0-2191 GCA_031405795.1 Gammaproteobacteria bacterium | reverse complement strand
ACTAAAAATTGCTGATATTGATCTCGTTGATGTTGTACTTGATGCCTGCGACCTGTTTCAAACGGTTGCTGAGGATAACCAGGTTACCATCACCACTGCGTTGCCGAAACAATGCCGAGTTCTCGCTGATCGGCCGCGGCTACAGCGCGTATTTGCTAACTTGCTGGATAATGCCTTGAAGTACACGCCAGCTGGTGGCCACGTGGCAATTTCGCTGATCGAAGAGGGCTCACAAATAAAATTGTTGATCGCCGATAGCGGTGTTGGCATATCGATCAACGAATTATCTTCTATCTTTGAACGATTTTACCGTTGTGATCGCAGCCGTGGTCAGGGTGGCAATGGTTTAGGTCTAAGCTTGGCATTGGCTATTGTCCGCGCTCACGGCGGCGATATATCAGTGACGAGTACGCTTGGGAAAGGCAGCATCTTCACCGTGGTATTGGCGCGATGTATTCCAGACCGATCATCGCAAGCAGCAGACAATGTACAACCTGTAAGCGAAATCTAAGAAACCAGGCATTAAAACCCGCAACGTGTGCAGAGAATTTTCTAAGACCATGATAGGGACGGGAATCTTTAAACGACTCCCGTCCCTCGTTTTAAGGATTGCTTATCCGCAAGCAGTTAACTATGGCGCCGTTTGAAAGAACGACGTGGACAGTGTTTGATTGCCGCTTGCCTCGATAGCAAGCACTTCCCATGAATACCGGGTATTGGGACGCAGAAACCCGGAAGGAACAGCCAGGCTTGTCGCGGTTGCGGGCATTATGATATCCAGCACAATTTTCGGAATAGCAGGAATGGTGGAGGGACTTTGCACAATCAGCACCTGATAGCCGACAATGGGGCTACCGTTTGCAGCACCGACGGGATTCCACGTTACCACCGCGTTATTGGAATCCACCAGGGCTCCCCCATCCAGAGGCGACACTAATTCCGGTCCAGCGGCAAGGTTATGAGTAAATATCGCTGTGCTGATCAATGTCTCTCCCTCAATCCCTTTTCCCCTGAATTGATACACTCCCTCCGGGAAGCGTTTGAGAAATTCGCCCAGTGGAAGCTGACTGAAGTTCGGCTCAGCACTCTCCAGAAACAACTCTGTTCCCCCCTGCTTGGCGAAGCTGCCGCGCGTAGTGGATCGAAATACCATTTTTCCATAAGGGTCGAAGATATCCATCGATTTCCAGGGATCGGAATCAATGAACACCTGAATGCCGGCATCTCCGTCAGTGGCATTCAATTCGATCTTAAGCCGTGCATCCTTGAGTTTGACTATTCTACCCTCCGATTTTTTATTAGTTTCCGCAACCCGCGTTTCCTCATCATCATCATCATCCGCCCAAGCCGCTGGTGCCACAGCCGTCAAAATAAAAGCGGCCATTGCAACAGAGGCAACAGCCAATCTATGCCAATTTGTATTCATTTTCATTTCTCCTGTTTTTGCTGGTAATTACTCGTTTGCCTGGCAGACTGATGTTGAGGATCTGCCAGGTATACAGAGACTACGCAGCTAACATGAGTACAAGCTTGCCGGAACATTACCAGTTGGTAATAAAAGAGACTGCGCACACAGGGTGCAATTCAGTTGCGCATAAAAAAACGGGAAGTCTGTGACTTCCCGTTTTATTTCGTCGATTAAATCGCTGCTTTCCATTCAAGCTTGAGGTTATTGCTCACTACCGGTTCTGGTGTTTTCATTGTCACCAGTTCTTCGGCACTGGTCGGGTGAATTGCAATGGTATTATCAAAATCGGCCTTGGTCGCGCCCATTTTTATCGCCACCGCAAATCCCTGTAACATTTCATCTACATTGTCACCGATTAAGTGAATACCAACGATACGTTCTGTCTCCCCGGCACACACCAGTTTCATGGCTGCTTTACTGCCCCGTGCCGACAAGGCGTAACGCATCGGTGTATAGATGCTCTTATATATAGTGGTTAACCCACCAAACCGTTCGCGTGCCTGCGCTTCGGTTAATCCCAGAGTTGCAATGGGTGGATGGGAGAACACGACACTGGGAATGTTTTCGTAATCCACTTTTTTAGACGACGCCCCGTTAAACAACCGCTCAGCCAATTTGCGACCGGCGGCGATCGCCACCGGTGTTAACGCGACCTTGCCGGTGACATCACCAATGGCATAGACACCAGCAACATTGGTATTCTGGTACTCATCCACCGGGATC
>JANNJI010000511.1:0-5150 GCA_031405795.1 Gammaproteobacteria bacterium | reverse complement strand
GGGTGAAGACGATGCGCTGATAAGGCGTCTGCACTTCGGAGATGACTTGATCCATATACAAATGGTGTTCCGCATAACGCGTTAACCAACTGCCAGAGACAGTGAGTGCCAACAGGATCACCAATGTCCCATAGGCAAGCGCACGCATCAACCGTGGCCGCGCCAGATGCTCTTTGAAATAATGAATATTTAATATTGCCGTTAAGATATTGATCAGGCCGATCACAAAGGTCGCGCGGATCAAACCCAGTTGTGGCAACAACAGCAGCGGAAAAGCAACAGAACCAATTAAAGCACCGACATAATCCAGTGACAGGACATTGGCAATGCTCTTGCGGATCATCTCCTTCTGGCTGAGGATGCGCGTCAGCAATGGAATTTCCAGACCCACCAAGGCACCGATCACGATTATGAAGGTGTACATGACCGGGTTATAAAAGGCATTAAAGGCCGAATACGTCAGGAACAAGGTGATGCTACACAGACCACCGATCAAGGCCACAACAATCTCGACCAGCACAAAATTTTCTAATAAATGTTTGAGCACCCATTTCGATAAATAGGAACCGATACCCATGGCAAACATGAAAAAACCTATCGTCAGTGAAAACTGATAGACACTGTTACCAATCAGATAGGTTGAGGTTGTACCGATGATTAATTCGTAGGTGATGCCACATAAAGCCACTACCATGATCGACATCAGCAGCATAACAAACTGGCGCTGATTTAATTCTTGATAATTATCCAACCGGCTTAGGTGTTCAGCTTGATTATTTTCGTTCTGCATGACTTGGAAAACAACACCGGCGAGGAAGACCTCGCCGGTGTGATTTGATGGTAACTTACTTGCCGCTTTTGAAACTACCGGAACCTGCGCGTGCCTTGGCACTGGAAACCGCAGAGGCATGGTAACCCTTGGGGCTCATTTGTGTATTGGCAAACTTGGAGGGTTGGACACCCGCTGCCGACTGTCTTGATAACAGGTGACCAATCAACATACCCGCTGCCAGACCACCCATGCTGAAGCCATGATCACGGCGGTAACCTTCTTGCGTATCGGTTGCAATCAAACGATTACGTTCATAGTCCACTTCAACCGTGAATAATTTATTTTCGCTACTATCCTGTTTCATGTCCTGATTCGCATCGATAAAGCCTTCAAACGAACCGTCACGTTTGACTTCCGTCGCCAATGGCTGGCTGTAGATCTTGGCATTATTCAGGTTCTGGGTGAGCATGGTATTGAACTCATCCAACTGTTTCTGTTTGGTGGCTTCATCCACAGGCTGACCGGCGATGGGCGCAACCGTTTTGGCTTGCATTTGATCCATGGTATTCATTGTCACATCCAGGACTTTATCCAGATCAATGACTTCCACTTCCGGCTCACTGCTACAGGCAGCGACCACAACCAGCAATGCACTTAATGACGCGACTTTAATAAACTGCATAAACACTCCTTTTATATATAATTTATAAATTAAACCGAAAGCGTACTTCATCAATTCCGTCTTCATAATAGTCCTTTAGCCGCCCTTCTTCAACAAAACCCGCCGCCTGTAATGGCGGTAACACGCTGGGCATATTGGAGGGAAATGAGATAAACACCGCTCTTGCCTTCCACTCCCGCGCTGTTTCCAGTCCCACCTCCAAATCCTGCGTGGTGAATTGTTGATTCCGGCCGAACAGTTTTTTCTGCTGGACGCCCCAGTTAATGACATAGGCATCATCGGTTTCCGGAATTTCAAACAACCCGTTAAACATCAAACTGCTGTTGTCCGCCGCTGCCGGGATGATGCTGGTATTCGACAGCAGGGTCATCCCGTAGACAATCTGGCTCTCGCCCACATCAAAATAATCTGGATGTACCACTTCCTGACGAAAGCCGACGTTCTGATAGAGCTGGTTGGCAGCCGCATAGATCGGCCCCTCCTCCGGATCAACATAGTCACTGGTGGAAACAAAAATCTTGCGGTAATTTTCCTCGCGCATGCGTTGCAGCATGGCATTCAACATCCAGGTACCCAGGCCTTGTTGCTGGGCATCCTTGCGCAAATAAGTCCAGGACAGCCAGGCTGTGCCGATTGTACCGGTTGCATACCGGAAACCACTGACGCCTAATATCGCCTCATCACGCACCAGGACAAACTGATTGTCCAGGCCCTGCTCGGCATAACTGCCCTCGGCCTCGTCGGCATCGTCTTCGTCGTGCTCATTAATAATGGCCAGGACATGCGGCAAATCCGCCTCCAACATCGGCCGCAACTCGGCCTGTGTATCTGTGCCACTGTGACGCGGCTGACGATTAACAACGAGATCTTGGTTCATATGCCTACCCGGCCATTATTGCGAAAACGCCGGTGGATTATGCCGACAGCCCTGCGCCGCTGTCCAGTGATTTTGTCCATGACGGTTTTATTACGCGTAAGAAAAAGTGTGATGTAATCTGGATTTATAACAGCAAGCACTAAATAACTGTTCCTAAATGGTATCCACTTACCCGAGTACCGGAATAAACCGCCCCGGTTTGTCATTTCGACCAACGGGACGACTGCATGGACGCAGGAGGTAGAGCAGCGCAGGAGCAGTTGCCGAGAAATCTGTGTATTAGCGATGATGTACCTGGCTGCTGTTGAGAAGATTTCTCCCGTTGGTCGAAATGACAATGAGTTATACACATATTCCCTTATACAAGATAAAAATGTATTCATGGCATGCAGCGTTATTAAACAAGGTGGACAGGAATTTGGAACAGTTATTTAGACTAACGAAAGATCCTTGCTTTGGTTTAGAAAAACTTACACCGTTTCCACTTGCTGCATTGACGCATGCAGGCATTCGATACGGTGGAGTGTGTCGTCGCTCATCAGTAATTCCTGTTTGAGTGGCAGTGGTAACGGTAATAACTCGCACAAGCGTGCGCTGACCCATTCGAGATCATCGTAATACGCCTGGATCGTGCAATACGGTGGTTCCAACTGCGTCATAATCTTGCGTAATAAATCACTGAGGGATCGGAATTCAGCAGGCACGGTGATCGCCGCGATATTTTGCAGCGGTTCTATCTCTGCCAGAATTAATTGATTCGGCCGCACCGTCTGCGCGGTGATATGAAACCGCTGTGTGCCACGCAGGGTAATACCCAACAAACCATCCGGGCGACGATTCCAGTAGGAAATGGTGCTGAGGGTACCCACATTAAATGTGTTGGGCGCCTGCCCGGTTTCACGTCCGTCCTTGATCAGCACTACGCCAATCGCGGTGTCATTGCGCAGTGAATCACTCACCATGTCCAGATAACGGGGCTCAAACACGCGCAACGGCAACACGCCGCCGGGAAACAGCACTGCGTTCAGGGGGAAAAGCGGAATGGTAACAGTCATGTCTTCAACAACACATTACAACGGTACTCTAGTTGTAGACTGCGAATCGCTGAATTGCAACTATTCTTCGCCCCAGCGCGGGGTTAACTGGTGTGGAATACGCAAATGGTCGAGGATCCGCGCAACAATAAAATCGACCAGATCATCAATCGACTTGGGCTGGGAATAAAAACCCGGGTTGGCGGGCAGGATGGTGACACCCATGCGGGCGAGCCGCAACATATTCTCTAAATGAATCACAGAAAAGGGAGTTTCCCGCGGCACCAGGATCAATTGCCGCTGTTCCTTGATCATGACATCTGCGGCGCGCTCTATCAGATTATCACTTAAGCCCTGTGCAATTGAACCTAAGGTACCCGAGGTACACGGGCAGATCACCATGGCGCGAGCATGATGCGAACCACTGGCAATCGGCGCCATCCAATCTTCGCGGCCAAATATCTGCAATTGATCCGGACGCGCCTCGTAACGCTCGACAAAAAAACCATGCATATCGTCGGGACGCGCCGGTAAGTCGAGTGTGGTCTCGGTGGCGAACACCATTTGTGCCGCCTTCGATATTAATAAATACACGTAACGATCTGCCTTGAGCAAACTCTCCAACAGTCGCAAACCATAGGCCGCACCGGAGGCGCCGGTAAAAGCCAGAATGATGGTGTCGTTCGTGCCAGGTAAAGGTTTCATGGTCGTGAGCCTCTTGTTGGGGTGTGTTGTTGCAATGCGTTAATTAAGCGCACATGTAAATTCTCAAAGCCGCCGTTACTCATGATCACAATGTGATCACCGGGCTGACTCTGCGCCACCAGCGCCGCCAGCATTGTTTCGGTGTTGTGAAACGCCTGACCTTTGTTGCCCAACTGCGCGATGATCGGCGTCGTATCCCAACCCAGGTTGGCCGGTGCATACAACAAGATCTGATCCGCGCCGCGCAGTGATGGGGCGAGTGACTGTACATGCACACCCATGCGCATGGTATTGGATCGCGGTTCGAGTGCAACAACAATGCGTGCGCTACCGACGCGTTTGCGCAAGCCATCCAGGGTGGTTTCAATCGCAGTGGGATGATGCGCAAAATCATCATAGACGGTTATCTCATTCACCACGGCGCGCACTTCCATGCGCCGCTTCACACCACGAAATTCCGCCAGACTTTCCACCGCATGAGCCGAAGGCACCCCGGCATGTCTTGCCGCCGCAATGGCGGCCAAGGCATTGGCGACATTGTGTAAACCCAATTGCTGCCATTTGACGATGCCGAACGATTTTCCCTTCAACAACACCTCGAACTCACTGCCATCGGCAACGCACAATCGTGCCTGCCAATCGCCTTGCCCGCTGACGGTTTCAAGCGACGTCCAACAACCGCGTTTAAGCACGGCCTCAACCACGGGTTCCTGATGTGGCGTAATGATCAGCCCGTTACCCGGTACCGTGCGCAGCAGGTGATGAAACTGAGTTTGGATCGCCGCTAAATCGGCAAAGATATCGGCGTGATCAAATTCGATATTATTGACGATGAGGGTGCGCGGGTGATAATGAATAAATTTGGATCGTTTATCAAAAAACGCCGTGTCATATTCATCCGCCTCCACCACAAAAAACGGCGCTGCCCCCAGCTGCGCGGATTGATTGAAGTTGCTGGGGATACCGCCGATTAAAAAACCGGGATCGAGGTTATTGTGTTTTAAGATCCACGCCAACATGCTGGAGGTCGTCGTCTTGCCATGGGTGCCCGCCACTGCCAGCACCCAACGTCCCTGCAAC
>JANNJI010000510.1:0-1980 GCA_031405795.1 Gammaproteobacteria bacterium | reverse complement strand
TTCGTCAGATGTTCAGTGTTACGGCACAATGGATGGTTTTTTTACCGGCCGTTTTGTGGCTCGGTCTCGGTCTGCTGTGTTATGCCTTGTCGATGTTGTTTTGGATGGCAGCGCTTGCAAAATATGAACTGAGTTTTGCTTATCCGATGTTAAGTCTGAGTTATGTGTTGGTGTATGTCGTTGCAGTGAATTGGCCGCGACTGGGGGAAAGCGTGTCACTGACTAAGACCCTCGGTATTTCACTCATTGTTGTTGGCGTGATACTGGTCACGTATTCTGCGCGTAAAAAAACCGGGACGACGGTTATTCAGTGAGGGTGATGCTCAGCACCGTACAGAGGTATTGGTTACGGTTGTTTCGGCATGACAATGACGCGGGTGTGTGTCAAATGATCGCGCCAATTGTTGGGGAGGTGATCGATAATGATCCAGACGATAGCGACGAGGTAAAATGGCCAGGTCGGCAAACTACGTAAGGTGGCGAGTGCAGTATCCGTGTTACTGCGCGGGACATAACCCAGCAATATCACCGCCAGAATAAAAAGCCAGAGTGGCAAGCTCAGGATAAAGCGCAACAGGGCGCTGCGCCAGGTCAGCAAGTTGCTATTTTTTTGTTCCAGGCGTAACCGCCAGGCACGCATCCCGAGTGTTTGGCCGCCGTGGGTCCAAAACCAGCCAAAAAAGCAAAAGGTCACGCCCACAAAATACAGCGTTAGCAGTGGTTGATATGCGCTGTGCAGTGCCATATTGCGAAAAGGCAAGGTCACCGCACTGGCAAAGATCAGCACGGCAAATAACACCAAGCCATCATACACCAGGGTGATCAAGCGACGTACCAGGCTGGCAATAGTGGGAGTAGTGATATCAGGCATGTCAGGGGTTGAAAGTTGCGTTGGACTCATGTCTACTATTGTAGCTCGCGACGCACAATGTTCCGTGCGGTATTGTACGCGACAACGTACGGTGTTTCACTCAAATATTTGGTTTACCAATGAATAGTAAAAGAAAATGAGTTTAATCCAAAACCTCAGCCGGATACCGGGGGTGCTCGCCGCTGGCGAATATTCCTATCGTGGTGATCGCTTTTCCTATGCCGGTCAGTTGACCGATGAATTGGCCCGCATGGCCTCGATCATGTGCCGCGCCACCACCATGGCCTCGCACATGCAGGTTGATATGATGCAATCGCTGGGCTCGGACTGTGGTTGCGCCCCGGCGCGTGGCTGGGTCGTGCGTGGTCAGCAGTTTAGTGTGTGTGTGATTGGTAATGTATTTTGTTTTCTTGATCACCGTACCGCCAACCTCAGTGAGGTGATGCGGTTATTGATCGAGCAGGTTCCGCAACAGACAGGACAATTAGTCTAAAGGGTAACAACAATGGCCAAGTTGGACACATTAATGAACATTGCTGGTGTGGAGGGGGCGTTTCGTTTTAGCCCCAAGGGCGAGTTACAGGAACACCGCATTGCCAACGGCAGCAAATTGAACGACACCGTACTGGACTTGCTCTGCCACGTGTGTGTGGCGAACATGGCGATTGCAACGATGCAAGCGCGGGGCTGGGAGAAAATCACCGGTATGCAGGGTTTCTATCCGGTGAATGGTTTTAGTCTGGTGGGTTTTGAGTGGACCGCCGTGGTCAATGATGAATATGGCGTGGTCGTTCCCAATAACAAGGTTGATTATGATCATATCTATAGCGTGCTCAATGGCTAGAGGTGAGCATGATTAAGCAAATACTGACACTGGACGGTGTTCTGGCGGTATGTAAATTCCGCGATGACGGTGCCCTGGTCGAAGGTTATGGCCCCCCCGGTAGCGACTTGTTACCGGGTCTGGCCAAGTTTGCGCATGATTACAAACGCATTGTGCAAGGCAATGCGGATCAATTGTCGATGTTTACGCAAATGCCAGGCTGGACACCACCGGGTGGTTGGCTGGTGCGCGGGCCGGTGTGGTCGGTGTGCAGCGTCGCCTCGCG
>JANNJI010000509.1:0-8730 GCA_031405795.1 Gammaproteobacteria bacterium | reverse complement strand
GGTTGGGAACCACCCTGGGCGCCATCGCCGACGGCGGATTCGGGCCTCCCGTTGCGTTCGACCTCGGCACGCCGGCGTCTTCGGCCATCGCCGCCGACTTCAACGAGGACGGAATCCTGGATCTCGCGGCGACCACCTCCGTGGACGTCGCCGTGCTGATCGGGCGAGGCTCAGGCGGCGTCGGGGATGGGACCTTCGGCCCGGCCCCGACCCTCGGTCGCACCCACATTTATATTTTGAGGTTGTGCTGATGGTGCATAAAAAGAACTGGGAAGAGATACATACAGAGGCTAAAGAGCGATTCCAAGAGGTTTTAGATTTTGAGAGTGTCGAGCGTGAGAAAATGCTTGATGACAAAAAATTTGCATTAGGTGAGGATGATGCGCAGTGGGATAGCGAGGATGTCGCGGTTAAAAGCGACAAAAGTAACTGGCAACTTTCCGACGGTGGTTAATACTTTTGCAGCCGATAACATACCCGCAACTGCACTGGCATTGTCATCCGCACCGGGGCATTTTGGTACGCTGTCAAAATGGGCGCCGATAAGAATGGTTGAGTCGGCGACATTTTCGCTCGTTGATGCGACAATGTTGTCGAACTCTCCCTGGTGAAAAGTATGTAAGCCAAACCGCTTAAACTCATCCTCTATCCACTTCCCGACCGCCTGATTATTGGCTTTCTCAGAAATATAATGACGTGGAACCGATATTTTCTCGACCACACTCTTCAAATATGCCGGATCATTTTTTGACAACATCGCCGCCAGCTTCGCGTCAAGACAGCTGGGTTGTCCGGGTTTTGAGTTACGGATAAACATGATAGTCAGTTAAATGTCAGACGCATTATAAGGTGGCCATGTTAGTAATTAATTTTGTGTGGTGCGTTATCCAGACCAGCAATATTTTTTTCATAACCTTAACTTATCGTTTATATGAAAATGGGTTTTCCAGAGTAATATGACACTAAATCATCCGCAAACAGGTAGAATATATGATTATAGGCCAGTTTTTTTATCCAATGAAAAGGAATACCAGTTTCACCGTAATACGCCCCTGCCAGTTGCCCATAGATTGCACCAATCGTATCCGCATCGCCACCTAGGTTAACCGCCATAATGGCGCCCTCTTCAAAGCTATTCGAGTTGTGAAATGCCCATAATGCCGCCTCCAAAGAATCAACCACGTAACCTGTGGATTTAATTTCTTTGCGCGATTTATTTTTATAACTGCCTCGCCCTATTTGCTTAATCGTATCTGTCAGCGGCTTCCGCACCCAATAATTCGGGGCAGGTGTATATTCTGGTGATAATATAGTTTCTTTTTTTTCACCATACAGTGCGCCCAATATTAATGCGGCGAACAAGCGGCAGGCATCAACAGCCTCTGTTGCCGCATGCGTTGTTTTTGAACTCTCTGCTGCATAGTCTATCGCATCACTCGATTCAGAGGCATAAAAAAGTACCACCGGGGCCAAGCGCATTAATGAACCGTTGCCGGCCGAACGTGGATCTTCTGCACCCGCGAAAGAAACTCCTGTATCTGCAAATTTTCTCAGCGCAGACGCCGTTGTGTTGCCGATATCAAAACAACGTCCTGTTGAACTGAATGCACCGTCCTTGTACCAAGACACGTACAATTCCATTTGATCTTGTGGATCAAAACAGCGTTTTGTGATTAAACTGTGCGCCAGACACAAGGCCATGCTGGTGTCATCTGTCCATTGGCCACACTTCAAATTGAAAGGACCACCACCGACAATGTCCGTGACAATATTTGTGCTTGGTCGTTGCTCAAACTCCAACGTCGTGCCCAGCGCATCGCCCGCCGCCAAACCCAATAAGGCACCACGATAGCGATTGGCAAGCAGACTGCTGTTCTGTCCTAACGCACTTTGATATTGCTGTGGAGTTATACCAACAAATTCATTAGCATCACTATGTTCTCGATACGTATAATAATTATGTAACCATTGTGTTTTTGTTAATCCACCATCCGACAACTTGTCGGAAATGGGTGGAAATTTAAAAGTATCTGGATTATCCTGCATGAGATATTCTCCCTTATTAGTCTGGACACCTTATTTTATGCCTAATCGTGAAGCAAGGTCATATATATTTAATAATAGTATTTTTTACAGATTTTGTTTTATGAGCCTCGTAATATCCCGAATAGAGACTGATTAGTTCATTCCCAAATATCAATCAAACTCATCAAGTACTTTCCAGTCGAAATTATGCTTTGATAATAACAACTTGTATTCATTCGAGCTTGGTTCTCAAGCATGTAAAACTGATTGTATAAACTCATTTGGCGGTTTGTAATGATGTTCGGTAATATAGTGAAAAAGTAAGTTAGGGGCAGCATATATTCTGCCTGTCTCGCCAAAGACACGCATCTCCGCGTAGTCAACTTTTATTTTTTTAGAGCGGTCCTCAATGACAGGTATTTCTCTTTGTGAACTTTCACAAACATCGCATACATGAAATCCCCGTTTCATCGCAAAAGAAAAATGCGTATAGCCCCATATTTTTCGACAAAAACATCCGTCACATCACCTTTCGCATAATCATGACCATTTTCCAACCAGCCAATACGGTAGATATTCTTATCTATTTCTTGACCATGACTAGCATAAAACGATAAATCCTCGAAATACATTGCGGAATCCCTGATACCCATGTTTAATTATTTTGTCAATATTTTGTGGCAACATTGATAAATGTTAAAAATAGCATGGTTATGAAAAGTCTGTAAATGAAAAATGGAATTTTTATTTATGAGTTAAAGAAAGTAGTAGTTTCCCGCTTTATTTAAGAAATGATTATTGTCATTAAACTAGGCTTGATGCTTCTCTGAAGCGCCCTCACCGGCAGATTTTGGTTCAGGCATAGAATCAATCCAAGAGCGAACAGGAAGTTCGCATACAGCATCGAAGTAACCGTAAACCTCACACGCCGCGATAGCGGTATTGGCGTGTATATCAAGGACATGCTGGAATGGCTCAGAATATCCACCTGCGTTATTCCAGCATACCGGAACGCCAATTTGCTTGGTCGTTTCAAAAACGATTTTATCCCTTTGATATAATTGTTCTTTGGTGAGAACGCCACCAAGGCTGTCCAATATAAACGGGTCTGCACCCGCTTGATAGAGTATGACATCACAATCCTTGAATGAACTGACTATTACCGGGAGGGACTCAAGCCATTGCTTTGCGGTACCAGGACTGATCATGCTGTCCCCAAATGCATAATGATGAACAAATTCTGCCACACCTATATGTTTAAGGACTTCCATTGTCTGCGGCGAATGCATATCACAATCCAAGATACCGACTTTCTTGGCACCCTGTTGTATTAGAATTACCGTTGCAATAGCATGGCCTTCGAATGTGCAGTAAGCTCTAGCACTTGCATACTTGGCATGATGGAAGCCAGATGTGGGAGAGAACGCTGGATCTCGATTTTTGAAAGCGTGAAGAGCCGCAGCTACAAAAGAGCCTGTGGTAAAAGGCAAAGAGTCTCTAACTTCAGGAAGTTTATTTGAAAACCCATTGTTCAGGCGAAGTTCCATTACGTCGTTAACATAGGCTGGATCATGGGCAAGACATATTTCTTCGATTGTGAGTGGCTTAAAGTCGCATATTTCTATGGGCAACTTTAACTCTAGCAAAAAATTAATGTTCTTTGCTGGTTTAGTCGCTGACGGTGAAAAAGAGTCATTTTTATTGGCAGATTGTTTTGGATTATAAAATATCTTTAGCTTCATAAAAATCCTTTACGGAACATAGCCTGCAGTAAATGTTTTGAAGATATGGGGCATACACAGAATCATGAACACTCTCATTACTGTAAATAATTTGTTGTGTGTCCTTGTCCGACGCCAACTGAGCGATTAACGGTGCCTGAAGTTATTCTACTCAATAACTATACGAAAACCAATCTTTCTTAGTGGTAACTCAGGAAATTCACTGCTCCGATATGCGGATCTCAATCGAAAAACATCCATGTCAATGGCTCCTCCTCTAATGACCTTTTTCTTAGTTTCTGTCTCGCCCGAGAAATAGGACGAACGATAGTTGTCGGCACACCATTCCCATACATTCCCGATCACATCGTAAAGTCCCCAATTATTTGGTAATTTTTTCCGAACCGGCTTAATCATATCCATAGAATTCATGTCATACCAAGCAAAATCTCTCGCGTGCCGTTCATCACTTCCAAAAAAATACTCTGTATCAGTGCCAGCTCGACAAAAATATTCCCACTCTATTTCAGTTGGCAGACGACATCGCATACCTGTCAAAAATGACAGTTTGTCACAAAATTCTATAGCGTCAAACCAAGTTACACTTTCTACAGGTGCGTCAAAATTCATACAATCTGATGGATTAACGCCGGCAACATCAAGGTACATTCTTTGTGTGACTGGAGTTTCTAATACTTTTAATGAATTTTCGACTGTGGCCTTATGTACAGGCCGCTCTAAAGGGGTTCCATATTCCGAACCCATTAAAAATTCACCTGATGGAATCTCAATAAAATTGTAACTACATCCAGCAATATAGAAACTTGAAATAGTTAAGTTCATTGTGTTTTTCTAATATATTCAAAACACCAAACGTAAAATTCTTTCCTTTTATCAAAGGAAACACCAGTGTACGGTAAAATAACCAGATCAAATTCCATCGCGGCCAAAATGTCATTAGTCGTTAAGCTTTCTTGCTCGCAATGAAGGTTAAGAAATTTTTTATTTACAACTTCCCATGCTTTCTCAATAACGGACTTATAACTTTCACCAAAATCTACCTTGTAAGCATTAGCAACACCATATTTTCGCACAAAGTTTTCTAGACGATAAAATGTAATATCTGATGATAATAATTCCTCTACTACTTGAGTTGTTATTTCACTCATATACTTTCTGGATTAATTTTTTTTGTTCCCGTAACTAAAATGTATCCCCTGAGCTCGATACCTTCTGCATTTAAGCGATAATCCGAAAGCAGGTAAGTACCTGGATTATCATTCATAGGTTGATCAAGAGCCTTTTGTTTCAAAACCACACCGTTTTCAAAATATCCTTGCTCTTCACGCAACTTTTCTAATACACCCATCTTATCGTCTGATGCAATAAATAATGCTTTGTGCCAATCAGGCTTTAAATCATACTCCATACCTTTCGATATATCAAAAAATGGCGATTCATGAGGTGGCATTGGAGTTTGTACCTCAGGTAGCTCGAATCGAGCTAATATTGTATTTGCAGACAATTCATCTATTATACGTCCATTTTCCCCAATAACAGAAATTTTTGTCGCTGTGGCGACGTCACTGCGTCAGCTTGGCGCGACAAACTTTCTTTCACTACAGTTAAGCCCATCGGATCAGTCTAGCCGATCGGATTCGGCACATACTGATAATTATTCAATCCAACAACCCAATCGGATCCTGGTTGATAAACTGCCCTGTATCCGGACTGTAGTAACGGAAGCGGTTGTAATGCAAGCCCGTTTCTTCATCGAAATACTGGC
Organism: Gammaproteobacteria bacterium; assembly: GCA_031405795.1. GTDB lineage: Bacteria > Pseudomonadota > Gammaproteobacteria > UBA6429 > Thiohalophilaceae > JACQBC01. Next base: position 3,198 of record JANNJI010000509.1, on the reverse strand, counting down.
CTTGGAAACGCAGGTTGTTTTCCACCTCGTCGATTTCTTTGAGCGCCAAGTTACCGTAGGTTTTGTATTTGGCCTTCCAGACAATCCGGCCCTCTTCATTGGTGAGTTCGCGGGGTGTGCCTAAGTGATCGAGGTGGTAGTGATAAATCTTGTCGTCTTGCACCTGCACCAAGGGGCGGAAGCTGCCGGGTTCGTAGACGTAGGTTTTCTTGATCTTGTCGCGTTGTTCCTGCGCGAGTAAATTGTCGGTCCACAGAAACGTCGTGGTACCGAATTTATCGGTTTTCTGGATACGTCGGCCCAGGGGATCGTATTTGTAGGTGATGGTTTCGTGGGCGGCGTTGGTTTCAACTTTGATCAGTTGATTCTGTAAATTGTAAGCAAAGGTCTTCTTGAGTTTGCCGTCTTTGCTCCGGGTTTCTTTGATTAGATTACCACGGACATCGTACTCAAATTTTTTGTCGCCTTGCAGTAATAACCGATTGCCTTTGACCAACCCCGGCGTGGCTTTGGGGGAGTCGGTGAGGGATAACAAGTTACCCGCTGGGTCAAAGTCGAAGAATTCCGGGGCGGCGTTGGCGGCGAGCTTTAAGCGATTGAGGGTGTCGTAAATATATTTTGTTTCTTCGCTGCCGTCTTTGATGTGGTTGAGGTTGCTGAATTGGTCGTAGCCGTATTCGCGGTGGATCGGGCTGTCATTGTTTTCTTTGTTGGTAACGTGTTGTTTACTGAGCCGCCCTTGCGGATCGTAATCGGTGTGCGTGGTTAAGGCGCCTTGCGCACGGGATAATTCGCGACCCAAGCTGTCACGTTGCACGGCGGTAATCGTCTGACCGTTGATAGCCACGGATTGAAATGCCAGGCTGTCGTCATACGTATAGTCGATGGCGTGGCCATCGGGCAGCGTGGTGTGGATGCGTTGACCCAGCCCGTTGTAGCGGTGTTCGATGCGCTGTTGAGTGTCGGCCAGGCCTTTGCCTTGCGCGTTGATGTCGGTGTGGCTTTCGTGCAGCAGGTTGCCCAGTGGGTCGTAGCTGAATTGTAAGAATTGCTGGGCGTTGTAGGTTTCCACCAGTTGACCGGTGGCGTCATACAAATAACGGGATTTTTCGATCTCATTGTTGGTGTCGCCAACGCGGCGGCTGGTCTTGGTTTGCAGTTGGCCCAGCGCGTTGCGGTCGAATTGGGTTTGGACTTCGCCGCTGTCGAGGTGTTGGATTAAATGCCCGGCGGCGTTGTATTTGTAGTGTTGGGTGCGGCCGTCGAAGCCGATTTCTTTGATTAATCGCTCGTTGCTGTATTGCTGAGATTCGGCATGGGTATATGCCGAGGCAATATTGCTGACAATAAGCAGTAACGCAGCATTGATGATGTTAACAATGCTGGATGGATTATTCATAAATCAAGAAAAATGCATGCTTTTAATTCTAAGCAACCTGTAAGTTGCTTTTGTATACGATTTTATAGTAGTACTTTATAAGCTCCAAAACTCTATTCTTTTCTGCTCCATTCATTTTTTTTTCTCCATCCCAGCTTTTTATTGATTTAGCATAAATTATCGAATCTATCGCATCAATTTCACAAATTAATGCTTTATCATTTTCTTGAAAAAATAAATTCTCTCCTCTGCCTAAAACCATAATACCGTACATATTTCCATTTTCGGTATAAAACCTATCGACAGTTGCATCTTTAAGTAATTTTTGTGTATATTCCATCATATTTATGCTCTATGTATCTACATGACCAGTTTTCGCCACGGTCCCGTCCTTCTTCATTCTAACGATCTTAATTTTCATTTTCCACCATGTTCTTTCGTCATGTGGGATAATCCTTTTTGCCCTCGTAGAAAACACATAAACCTCTCCACAGTATTCCCTCAAGAATCTAAAATCCTATCAAGATACTCAACAATTTCTTTTACCTTTCGCTGAGTAGATGGGTTTATTGTACAGTTAGCCTTTATAAATTTTTTCAGAATATATCTGACATGCATGAATATCTCAGTTCCTGTTGATCCGCAGGATACTGCATCTTTTAATGAAACCACTAACCCGGTTTGACCGTCCTGAGCCAAATATTTTTCCAAATACTCTAGCTCCTTATATATGTCGTAATTTAGCATATATTTTCAAATCTCTACGGCATTCTTAATGATTTCAGAAGTGGTCAAGTAATTTTTGCCACCTCAGTCCAACCTAACCTATCTTATCTGGCAGTGGTTTTATGACTTCATAAGTTACAACTCGACCTTACGTGGTGGCACGTCTTTTTTAATTCGTTATTTCTTGAAAATACGGAATTGTCCTTCGTCCTTAACAGAAACACGTCCCGCATCTGAGTCAACAATAATATTTCCACACTCGCACGCTGCGGCATTAATTGGCATAGATTGTATTACTGCATTGCAAAGAGAACATTCATAAAAAATATTTTTCCCGGCTGGGTAACCCTGCGCTGGATTAAAATTAATGTAATTTTTTGCCACAGTCATTCCATATTAAATTTATTTTATATAGCCTTTATTTTCCCTAACTTAACCAACTCTTCGATTGAAGCAGGAAGTTCATATTGCGTACCACCTCCAGGTTGACCAAACCAAGCAGCAGCTGGTCCTGCTTTTGCTGTTATTGGCTCTTGTATTACGTAGATAGTATATGGTTTATTTATTGCGTCAGGCGGCAATGCTCTATTTGGGAACGGTATTCCTTCTGGAGACACAAATGTGCCACGATCTACAAAGCTACCATTACCATCCAAATACCCACCGTATCTATCGATTTTTGTTCCTGGCGGTAGCGTTGTATTGTTAACATTTTCGAATCCTCTATTTGGAGGCCATTGAAAAGAAGTGTATCTACCATTTTCATCATGCCAATTCCTGTTTTTGTCTAATTTATTTGGGGTTCCAGATGGTTGTTGCGAAACCTGTGCGATTTCCTTACACAACCCAAGCGGGTCCACCCACTGCACCGGATTCGGCGCATACTGATAATTATTCAATCCCCCCAATAACCCAATTGGATCTTGGTTAATGAATTGCCCCGTGTCTGGACTGTAATACCGAAACCGGTTGTAATGCAAGCCCGTTTCTTCATCAAAATACTGACCCTGGAAGCGCAGGTTGTTTTCGACCTCGTCGATTTCTTTGAGCGCCAAGTTACCGTAGGTTTTGTATTTGGCTTTCCAGACGATCTT
>JANNJI010000508.1:0-2786 GCA_031405795.1 Gammaproteobacteria bacterium | reverse complement strand
GGCTACACCTGGGCCGTGAACAGCCGGCTGAACCAGCTCACCGCCTGGTCGAACGATCCGGTATCGGACCCGCCCGCCGAATGGTTCCTGCTGCAAGACCGCAAGACGCGCGAGCTGTGGAGCGTGCCGGAACCCGTTTGGGGCTGGCAACTGTCACCACTTTGACCGGAGGGGCTTTTTTGGAAATAATGCCAGCTGCCTTTTTGTTGGCGGGTTTGATTGCCAGAGCTGGTTTTTTCACAGCAGGCTTGACCGGTTTGGCAGCCGCTTTGGCTACGGGTTTGGCCTTAGCTTTGGGGGCTGCGGCTTTTTTTGCAGGTATTTTTTTCTTGGCAGACATTCACTTCTCCATCCAGGGCTTTCAATAAGGAACGTGCTTCTATAACAAAATCAGCTTACCAACACAATCCTTTCTTTCTCGATCACGTGCAAAAACGAGAGGGGGCTTATGGTAATCGAAATTTAATAAAAATCTAGCCTAATCTACGGTTTGGATAGACATACACAATTGCGTTAACCTAGGGCAGTGAATCAAGAGGAGGTCATTGTGCCTGAATTAAAAGCATTGTTATTTGATGTGGATGGAACGCTTGCCGATACGGAACGCGACGGCCATCGGCTCGCCTTTAACCGGGCTTTTGCCGATGCGGGACTGGATTGGGACTGGTCGGTGGAGCTATATGGACAGTTATTAACGGTAACAGGCGGCAAAGAGCGCATCCGTTATTACCTGGATTCCCGGCGCCCCGAGTTTAAGCGCCCCGCCAAGTTTGAGGAATTTGTCGCCGGGTTACACAAGGCCAAGACGCGCCACTACACCTTGATGTTGGATAACGGTGGTATTCCCTTTCGCCCTGGGGTACGTCGGCTTCTGGGCGAGGCACGCGAGGCGGGTTTGCGCCTGGCGATTGCGACCACCACTACCCCGGAAAATGTCACTGCCTTGTTAAAAAGCAATTTGGGCGAGGATGGCGAGCGTTGGTTTGAGTTGATCGCCGCGGGCGACATCGTCCCGGCAAAAAAACCGGCCCCGGATATTTATCGATACGCACTGGAGCACATGCGATTGTCCGCGAAAGAGTGCATCGCCTTTGAAGATTCGGAAAATGGGGTACAGGCGTCGTGCGGAGCACAGCTGTTAACGGTGATTACCACCAATGATTACACCACAACGCATGATTTTAATGGCGCGGCATTAGTTTTAGATCAGTTGGGTGAACCCGGCAATCCGTTTAAGGTATTGCATGGCAGCATTGGCCAGCATCGTTATATTTCCGTGGCGGCACTCAACGAGCTATTTCACCGGGTTTTACCGGCGTGACTACACGCGTGAATCAACGCGCGGAGAACATAACACCGTTTCATGTCATGCGTTTATTGGCACGCGCCAAGGAGCTGGAGGAACAAGGGGGTGACATTGTGCACATGGAGATTGGCGAACCGGATTTTCCTACGCCTGAACCGATTGTGATGGCGGCGCAACATGCGATTGCTACCGATGCCATGCATTACACGGCCGCCAGTGGCTTGCCAGAGTTAAAAAAACGCATCGCGGAATTTTATCAACGCCGTTATGGTGTACAGGTTGCGCCACAGCGAATTGTGATTACGCCGGGTGCATCAGCGGCGTTGTTATTGGCCATAGCGGCAGTGCTTGATGTGGGGGACGAAATCCTGCTGACCGATCCGGGTTATCCGTGTAATCGTAACATGGCCGGCTTTCTGGGTGCACGTGTGCGCAGTATTGCGGTGGGCCCAGACACGCAATATCAACTTACTGCTGCACAGCTGAGTCAAGCTTGGTCGGCAGAGACGCGCGCGGTGTTACTTGCTTCACCATCGAATCCAACCGGTACGCTTATTCCAGCGCAGGAACTTGCACAGATTGCCGCTGCAGTGTCTGCCAGGCAAGGTGAATTGCTGGTGGATGAAATTTATCACGGCCTGGTTTATGGACAACAACCTGCTTCCATATTAAACATGACGGATCAGGCCTTTGTGATTAACAGTTTTTCCAAATATTTTGGCATGACCGGCTGGCGCTTGGGTTGGATGGTGGTGCCAGAAAAATACCTGGATGTGATAGAAAGACTTGCACAAAACATTTATCTCGCCGCATCGACACCGGCACAACACGCCGCGCTGGCGGCGTTCGAACCACAGACGATGATTATCCTCGAACAACGCCGCGCTCAATTTCAGCAGCGGCGCGACTTTCTTGTTCCTGCATTGCGTGCGATTGGCTTTGACATTACGGTTGAACCACAAGGCGCGTTTTATGTGTATTGCGATTGTCAGCGATTCACGCGAGATAGTTTAGCCTTTTGTGAAGCTGTCCTTGAACAAACAGGGGTTGCCTTCACGCCGGGTATTGATTTTGGTACCCATCTTGCCAGCACCCATGTGCGTTTTGCCTATACCACGACACTGGAAAAATTGCAGGAGGGAATAATCCGCTTACAACATTATCTTGCTGGTTGATAAGACAATTTGCATGTACTACTGGACCGGACAAACAGCCAAAATATGCATTGTGAATGCAAAGCGGAGGTATATAATGAAACGGCCAATTGTTGGCCATTGTTATCGAACAATTTGTGCGGTTGGTTGTTCGATGATGAAACGTCCGATCAACACACAAATATTGAGAGAATGATGCATGAATATTTACGTCGGCAATCTGCCCTACAGTGTTACTGAAGATGATTTGAAAGAAGCATTTTCCGCTTATGGTGAAGTAACCAGCGCCAGTCTGGTAAAAGACAAGTTTTCGGGGCAGTCAAAGG
>JANNJI010000507.1:0-1497 GCA_031405795.1 Gammaproteobacteria bacterium | reverse complement strand
CAGCAGGCAGATGCTCGACATCGCACGGGAGCGAGCCCATCGTCTGGGCCTGACGAATGTGACGTTTTGCGAGTCCTCTGCGACAATGGCTGCGACAGGCGTGGATCAATATTAAATGCCGCAGCCGGTTTTATGAGTGGCGGAGGTGTCGATAACAGCGGCACTGTCCCGCTGCTTTCCAAAACTACCGTTGCCACTACAGTGTCCGCTTTGATATTGAAACGATCACAAATAGCGCCGTACCACCCCAGGTTTGCATTATTCTCACTTTTCTTTTTTGCGCTGTTAGCGGATATATATAAGTATTGCTTGGCTCGCGTCATAGCCACATACAGCAAATTGGTTTCTTCCTGTGCGGCCTGTTGTTCTGCCTGCTGCAGATAGTGCGCAGAATGCCGATTCGGGTGAGCGCTGTGTTTATGCAGCAGCAAAGCCGTAGGCTGTGTAGCAGCGGCGGGCCAGTCGATCAACACTTTTGCCGTGGGTGTTTTTTCTCTTTCATTGGCGGTATCGGCAATAAAAACAATCGGTGCCTCCAGACCTTTGGCGGCATGGATCGTCAACAACTGCACACAATCATTGTGCACTGCGCTGGCGGGTTGATCCGGTGCTTCACTGGTTTGTTGCCGGAGCACCTGCAGTTGATTAATAAAACGCGTCAGGCTGGGATAACGGCCACTGTCGATCTCCAGCGCCAGTTCAATAAACCGGGTTAGATTCGCACGTACCTGATTGCGCAAGTGTGGAGGGTAGGCGTGACTAAAGCGGGCGATGACATTACCTTGGCTGTAAATGCGATCTAACAAGTCATGCACCGGTAACAGGCGTGTGTAGGCCAACCACTGCGGTAATAACTTGGCAGCACGCGATAAGGCCGTGTTGCTGGCCAACCCCACCATACTGGTGAGCTGGCCAAACCAATCGCGATGCCGCGATAAGCTTATGAGATCCTCGTCACTGGCAGAAAATAACGGTGAGCGCAAAATCCCGGCCAAGGCAAGATTATCGAAAGGGGTGATCAGCCACTGCAACAAGTTCACCAGATCCTTGATCTCCAGGCTGGATAATAAGGTGCCGCGTTCATCACCGATATAAGGTATGTTCAATTCGCGCAAGGCACGTTCATATTCACCGATGTGGGTGCGGCGGCGAAACAGGATCAGGATATCGCCATAACTTGCCGCGTGCTGTTGTTGGCCGTCTTTGATCGCTGTGTGGTTGTGTACCAGTTGCACGATCTGTTGGGCAATGGTTTGCCCTTCGCGGTAATACCGATTGAGGCTGTGTGTATAGCGTGGTGTCGTCAGGAGATTGCGTAGCGGATTTATATTGGCGGGTTGTTTCTCGCTGTCGTACTGCATGGGTAATAAATTAACTTGTCCCCATAGTTCCGTATGCACGGTGGTGTGAGTGTCAAAGGAGGGTAGGTTGTCGTGTAATTTACCCTCGCCAAACAATCGATTCACACATTGAATAATTGCCGGTGCCGAGCGCCAG
>JANNJI010000506.1:0-1418 GCA_031405795.1 Gammaproteobacteria bacterium | reverse complement strand
CGGGAAGTGGGCGGCGAACCATGCTGGTCAACGCACGGCGCCTGGTTGAGGGCGAGGGCCCGGCGGCACGGATTCTCCTGGGCATTCATCCATTGCCAGATAGCCATTCACATTGACGGCCATCTGGGTTTGCATGTCTTGCAGATTCTGCCGTACGTAAAACAGTACTTCCTGTTCAAGGGCTTGCGCACGTGGCGCATCAGTACTCCTGAGCGAATCGACAGCTGCCGTGATCTGCTTGTCCAGCTCCATCGCAAAGTGGATTGCGCCTTTAAGCTTCTGCATCACCTCCCACAGCTTCCCCTTTACCCGTTCTATTTCGGTCGCGTCGCGTTGCATGTCATCGCGTGACGCATAAATCTGCGCCATGATCGCCTGTAGTTGACCTCCGGCCGATTGGTACTTGCGAAAATATTCCTGCAACTTGTTGCCCAAAGGAATAATGCCAAACAGTTTTTTTGTCTGAAACAAGTCACCTTGCTTACCCGGATTTAAATCATTCAACAACGTGCGCATACTGTGCAATGATTTAAAGGTATTCGTATCTTCGACCCCGACAAAATTGCGTTCCATAAAGCGGCCAGTCATCAGTGACGCGGCGTTGGCAATTTCTTCACGGCCAAGCCGGAATGCTGAGTCCAGCCTGGCACGAAAGGCATCACTTTGCACATCTGCCGTCAATAAGCTATTGAGGAAAGTAGTCACCTGGGCGTTTATTTTTACGGTTGTTTCGGCAACCAGTGGCACCATGTCAGGTGCGCTGGCTTCGACGATGGGCGTGAGGACTTCCGGCGGCGTAAGTGTCATTACGCTGTGTGTCGATTTATTTTTATTTTCAAGCATCACCAGGCTTTCCTGTCATTTTAGACGCGGGTATATATGTAGTTATTGAAACTTCTGCTCAATGGATTGGATCATGCGCTCAAGAACTTCGAAACTCGGTGGATCAATAACGTCAACCAAATCGGCGGGGGCCGATAAATTTTTCTCTTTTAAGAACGTGGTAAAATATTCGGGTGAAAAAGTCCGGTAGCCATATTGCGCAGCGAGTTTCTGCAACTCCAGGTCGGACGCCAGTGCATTACCTAGTTTGTGGCCGTTCTCAGTGAAAGGAACAAGAATATTTTTGGTGTAAATGGTCGGTTGCGGATAGAGCAGTACCATCTCGGTATTTGGCTGCGACTGTTTCGATTGGTATTCAAGAAACTGGCTTTCGTAAATCATGACCAGTGGCGCCTTGCCCAGGCCCATCGTGGTGTAATTTTCGAATGGACCGGCAGAACTTGACTCTTGTAAGCCCTGGCGCATGAACAATGCTGTCGTCAGCGGTAGTACCTTATTAGCATGCCCGGAATCATCCACACGTTGTTATCATTGGCGACATAGCTGGCCAGCGCCAGATACATAGCGCCAGAATT
>JANNJI010000505.1:0-2347 GCA_031405795.1 Gammaproteobacteria bacterium | reverse complement strand
TCTTTTTTTAGAAACGGCTACCCTGGTTTAGTGCAGGCCATTGCGATGGGTATCATTAATCACACTCAATAAATCACAAAAGGGTAAAAACGTGTCATCATTGCCCTTCACAATCTCCATAAGCGGCAAATCGTTGTGGGCAAATTCATAACTGCCATCCACCAGATGGCCTTGACCGATTTTTCCAGGTCATCAATACAGGCGATGGTCCTTTCCATGCCGTCCGCGTCATATTCCAATGAGGAGCGCAGTTCACTGACCTCACGCTTGCTGCACCAGTTCCACGTATGTCTCGGGCGTGGTGGGACGTTTAGTCATGGGGCCTCCTGATATTAATAACTGTTGTAGTTTAACAAAGAATGTTGCATTTACGATAAAGAACCTATTCACTTCTCTGTTACCTCTCTAAAACCAACCCTGACGCTCTCCAACAAAACATACACTCGATCATTGTTTGCGCCAGCCATATGCTCAGCAATGTCACAAACCAACGAAGAGTCAGTTTCTTCGTTCAATTCGTGGTTGAGAATTGTTAGTACGAATACCTGCGTGTCTTTCGCCGCCATTGTCGCCATTTTTTGCCCAAGCACTCGACCGGCGGCAATGTCCACATCGTAGGACGCGGCCTCGATCGCTGTTAAGTGTTGGTCGTACAACACATCGGATGTCAAGATCGTACTGTAGTGGCGTAACAGGTATGCCATATCAGCAGCATCTTTGCGGGGCTGGGTGTAACGCCGTTGCGTCCATGCCAGGAGTTTCAACAGCATCAACCCGACTGGACTTACCACCGGGACAAAAATCCCATTCGCATCGACGTCGATGGCTGCTGCATATGCCTCACGGAATCCCATTACGCTCATCACAAAGTCATTGTCAGGTGGCCAGCGGATTGTTCTGTCACTTGACTCGATACCGCCAAACGGCACGAGATCCAGAAGGCCGCCGTTACGGAATTTGAGCCGCTGCCGTTGCTTTGGGTCCCGTTGAAAAGCCGTATCCTGGCAAAGCCGTTCAACCAATGCACCATACTGATCCCAGTTCGCCACCATGACACCCAAATCTATATCTTGCGTAGCGCGGCCATGTGGCAGGCCGTATACTCCCTCCAGCAGCATCACTCTACCCGCCGCGCCCGTTACCATCCATTTAATATTTAATGCAGCGGCGGCTTTTACCACCGTTTCGAGTAGCAGCCATGTGCGCTCATCCACAAGTGATTCACGCTTCTTCAAGAAACCGTTCTCGGATGATCTGAGCAGTTTCGATGTTACGCGCATCTCCCGTTGCCAGTAGATCTGCATAAATAAGTAATGGCGGTACCAGAGGAAATTTTTTATCGAGTCGGGGAAAATCAAATGCCCAAAACTTATGTACAATCTCAAGGTTTCCGTGTTCATCTTTCACCGGCTTGATCTTGCGTGCCAACGTAGCGAAATGCGTGTTGCCATATATCGTTACAATTTCCGGGCGCAGGTGTTTCGTAAGAACACCAGCAGCAGGCTCTCCGCCCAGCCACATGTCCAACTTGGCTAAATTTTCCTGCTTCCACCAATCAGCATTGGTAACTTGGTAACGCTGGGGCTTAAGCTTGGGGCGCAACTCTTGTGCATAAGCCTCAATCCATTTGTTGATCAGCCCGAGCCGATCTTCGTAGACTCGACCCTGTGCCTTGGTCTCTTTTATATAACCAAGCCGTCGAAGATCATAGAACACCCAGTTCACCGTGCCTAACGCAACGCCTGCCGCCTGCGCGATCTCCCGATAAGGTGCATTGAGCAGATCAGGTCGACACAACAATGTGAAGATAACCTTTAATCCGGTCGGACGCAGTGCGCGCACTGTCCGCTCCCGGTGCGTTGTCATTTGCAGTTTATTGCCAACAACATAGATGAATAGTTTTGGGGTATGTATATACGCGTTACCGGCAGTATCCATAAACTGCACATTCAACGCCTTCAATCGCTCCGCCATTGGTGGGGTGATATACCGGGTAACCAGAATTCCAGGCTTACCGAAACCTGTCACCTGCGCCACTGTGGCACCAATGGTCGCCGGGGTCACATTCCGCTTCACCTCTAGCAACAGTCGTTGTCGATCACCAAGACGAATCTCTGCACCTGCAATCCTCTGGGGTTGGCGGGCCTCCGTCCTGATTACTGCCACATCCATACCAGTAGCTGCCCGAAAGGCCGTTAATGCCTGTGTGAGTATTTGGTTTTCGTCATTGACCGGCCCGTTGGGGAGATTTCTGGTCATCAGCAAGCGCTCAGTCTTGTTCACATATTCCTAGTGTACACTATGCGTGAACAAACGCAATCCGTGTACACAGGCGACTAAAGCGCTC
>JANNJI010000504.1:0-5459 GCA_031405795.1 Gammaproteobacteria bacterium | reverse complement strand
GGTCCATCGAATCGACGGCGAAAGCTCCGCTGCTGGGGTTGCGTGGTCTGTCGCGAGTGATGCCGGATTTTCGCTGTCTGTTCGTGCTTGCCTGGCCCATCGTGCTGGCGCGCGCCGCTCAGGCCATCGGCGGATTGACGGATGCGCTGACCGGCGCCGCCCAGTATGTCCATGGCATCGTCGACGACACGACGCATGTTTTCAGTTAAGTGATATTTAACAATCGCAGAAATTACTGAGGGTTTTTCGCCTAAGTCCAAACCGCCAGCGGTTAGCTCACGCGCAGCGTCCATCATATACGTATAACCGCCAATGCGGCCTAACGCCTCTTCAACACCTTCAAAACGACCAATTGGTAACTTGAATTGACGCCGTACCCTGGCATAGGCACCTACCGCACGACAGATAAGTTTTCCCGAGCCGACACTCAACGCCGGTAACGAAATGGAACGGCCATCAGCCAAACATTCCATTAACATGCGCCAGCCTTGGCCAATGCGTTCCTGACCGCCAATGATGTAATCCATCGGTATAAACACATCGTTGCCGCTATTGGGGCCGTTCATAAAGACCAGATTTAAAGGGAAATGACGTCGGCCAATGTTTACACCGGGGGTATTGGTCGGAATCAGTGCCAACGTGACACCCAGTTCTTCTTTTTCACCAAGTAAATGTTCGGGGTCAAATAACTTGAAGGCCAAACCTAAAATAGTCGCCACCGGTCCCAGTGTGATATAGCGTTTGTTCCAGGTGAGACGTAAACCCAAAATATTTTTACGATCCTGAAAATCACCACGACAGACAATACCAAAATCCGGAATAGCACCCGCATCACTACCGGCCTCCGGATTCGTCAAGGCAAAGCAGGGGATTTCCTGGCCTATCGCCAAACGCGGCAAATAATAATCTTTTTGTGCTTCTGTACCGTATTCTAATAACAGCTTTCCTGGCCCCAGCGAATTTGGCACCATCACCGTGACCGCCGCACTCACACTACGGGTGGACACCTTCATGACCACCGCAGAATGTGCCAAGGCGGAAAACTCCAAGCCGCCGTAGCGTTTGGGAAGAATCATGCTCAAGAAGCGATTCTCTTTAATATATTGCCAGACTTCAGGAGGCAGGTCGTAGCGCTCATGAGTAATGTGCCAATCATCCAACATTTCACACAAGGTATTGACAGGGCCGTCCAAAAAGGCCCGCTCTTCAGTAGAAAGACTAGGTAACTTGGTATTACGTAATTTACTCCAGTTGGGTTTGCCGCTGAATAATTCACCATCCCACCAGACGGAACCGGCATCCAATGCTTCACGTTCCGTTTGTGACATGCGCGGTACGAGACGCTTAAATAGCTTTAATAACGGTGAGGTCAACCAACGCATGCGCAAAACACCGATGGGATTGCTGCTCACTGCCTGCACTAACACACGACGCTGAAACACCAATAGATCAGCAAGTAGGGCGACGATGATAATGAGCTTCCAAAATGGTGTAAGCGTGTCTAATTCGGTAACTATTCCTGCTAACAACAGTAGAATCAAAACGATTCTCAGATACAACATAGTGTGTAACTCCTTTAGCGTAACACCTGTTCAATACCGTAATTCAAACATAGTACACTAGCATCATGTCGCATTGAATCACGGGTAAATTTGCTTGGTTCAATTGACAATACAGACAAGTTTGCTGCATTAGCCATCAATACCGCCTCAGTTATTGTTTGATGAGAGCCATCATTGTTTTCCGTATTAATAATATTGTTATTAAGGATCAATTTTCACCTAATGTATAGCGGCATTCTCATTAATATTCTTGATTAACTGGTTGTATAACAAGCAGTTCTGCTGATAATTTAGGCGGCAGCGATGGTCAGCGCTGCCAATAATTGCTGTTGTCGGAGGTAATAGTGCGGTGAAAAACGAATTCCGCCGCCTCGCAAGGCGCACACCACGCCATTCTCCATCAACCGCGAGTATAGAGCTTCATTTGATTGCTGACGATGTCGAAATGTAATGATGCCCGCATACCGTCCAGGGCGTAAATCACTCAGGCATTCAAGCTCAGCTTGGGCATGAATGAGTTCGACTAAATAATCGATCTGCGCGCGAATGGCATGCTCAACCTGGTGCATACCAATATCAAGTAACAAGGAAACACTCGCTGCCAAGGCGTGGATTGCCAACATATTAGGACTGCCTGGTTCAAATCGCCGCGCCGAATCAGAGACCTGCCATTGTTCTGACATGAAATCATTTGGATGCTCAACCATATGCCAACCGTGTTGGTGCAAGGTTAATTGATTACGTACCTCAGCGCGGCAGTAAAACAAGGCCAGTCCCTCCGGCCCTAACAACCACTTGTGGCCATCTGCCATGACAAAATCAGCTTGGTATGCACATGCATCAAAATGCATGGCACCAATGGCTTGAATACCGTCAATACAATAAAAAATATCGGTCTTATGACAATAATCCCCCAGCCGTTGCAGATTTAGCCGCAGACCCGTGGCATATTGTACGGCACTCACCGACAACAGGCGGGTGCGTTTATCACAGGCGTTGATCAGCAACTGCTCAGGATCATCATGATTCAAGAAGTGGATTTTACGAATCTCGACACCTTGCGGCGCCAGCGCCTCCCACACAATCCGATTCGAAGGAAACTCCTGTGCCGGGATGACAATATTATCACCCCTCTGCCAGGACAATCCCTGGGCGATGATCGACAGGCCTTCTGAGGTGTTTTTAACTAAGGCGATTTCATTGACCGACTGTGCGTTGATTAACGCCGCCAACATCTGCTTGAGCTCGGCTTCTTTTTTCAGCCACGTTGGATAATACGCGGCACCAAATGTGCTGTTTTCTGCGGCAAATAACTGTACGGCGCGTTCGGTGCGCTTGGGCCAGGGTGATACCGCGGCGTGATTTAAATAGACAATAGCAGGATCCAGTTGAAATTCGTCGCCATGGTGTGACGCTGACATTTGGAATCCTGTGGTAAGCACGTCGGCCTAGGGTGCGTGATGAATCTGTATTTGTCAACATTCCGTTTATAACCGTCAAAACCACGTCAACATGTACTCAGCTCACAAATTCAAACGCTGGCTGCAAGAACCGATCACATTTTCACTTGAAACCCGCCAAAAATAATGCTCAAATGAATGGCAGATCAGGACGTGATATTTGAACAAATGGTTCCAGATGAACTTTCAAGATTTTTATTGTTCTGGATTGACGATAACCTCTGAGGGATGATAGTGTGAAAACTAGCTTAGTTCGTTTACTAATGGCAACAACTTTAATGAGTGGGGTAATTTCAGTGAATGCGAAAACAGTAGATAATATTGAGGCGTATGGCGTCTATGTCGTAGCCGAAAAAGGCTATGTCAAGGTTGGTGCCTATAACCATGCCGATAGATTTGTGGATTTTAAGTACCTGAATGAAATTCAATTTGTGAAACGCGCCAATCAAACACTCAAATTGGTTGTTTTTGAAAAGGATTTTACCAAGAACAGCATTTTCTTAGAATTGCGACCGATTCAAACCGTTGTTGATGTGCGCGAAGCCAAGTTTGAAATCAAACCGCTGGCAACTGCTGATATGTACGAGCTAACCCTTGATAAGCCAGTCGAAGACGGCACGATGTTGCACGTGCATTCGGGTAATTACTTTAGAGATAATTTTGGCGCCATCATGTTAGGTGATACTCAGGCGCAACTTGTGAAATATTTCAGCCAGAAACAATTGCCCGATGAATCTATTGTTCAGCAGTATCTGGAGGATGCTCGCGTCGCCTTTCCAGATAATGCAGAATTGAAAGCACTTGCAACCTATTGGGAAAAGGCAGCGAAATCCGCCAAAGACAAAAAAGGTTATACCTACGTAGAGGAAAAGTGGCAACAGTACCAGCAAGCAGAAAAACTTGCGCTTAAAGCACGTTATCTAGGCGATCTCATCGGAGAAATTAACGGCTATCTGAATGATTATCCGGATGGCTATAAAGCCGATGAAGCAAAACAAAGAAAAAGTCATGCAGAAGAAAAACTCAAGGAATATGATAAGTTATTGTAAATATCAGCTGTACCAGCCGATAATCCACTGATAGTGGGTTATCGGCTTTTTTTCATCCTCTAAACCTGCTCGCTACCTCAGTACTGCATATAACAAAATCAAATTAAATATAAATAAAATAGCACTGGTCACCTGCCAAAAACGCAATGGGTTGCGTTGCAATAGAGGGACAAATTCATTCTTTAATGTGCTCGTGTCAGGTTGACTCAATGCATGAGTGAATTCTGACAATAATCCATACCGTTGCTCCGGATTAATCGCTACCGCTTTTGCTATTGCCTTATCAAGCCAGAGGGGGAGTTCAGGTAAATATTCCCGTACAGAGACATAGTGGACCAATTTTAAGTTTCGCGCACTCAGGGTTTTATTATAAGGTAGATGGCCACAAAGTAATTGATAAGTAATTACGCCTAAAGAAAAAATATCCGAACGGTTGTTGCCCGGCAAATTGATCAAATATTCCGGTGCAGAGTAATTCACCGTGCCGAGCGCTGAGTTATCCAGCAGCGGCGTGCTTATCTCTTCAATACCAGCGATTTTGGTGGAACCAAAATCGATGATCTTCACCGTGCCATGTTCATCGATCATAATATTTTCCGGCTTGAGATCTTGATGAACCATTTCAAGCCGATGAAAAGCACGCAAGCCTTTTGCAATTTGATCAGCAATGTTGCGCACCTGCTGTAATTGCGGCTTTGGGTTGTCTGTCATCCACTGTCGTAGCGTCTTGCCGCTGACAAATTCCGTAACATAGTACAAGAAAGTGCGTTTCTGATTTATTTCCAATACTTTCAAAACATGCGGGCTGTTAATGCGCCGACCCACCCATTCCTCATGTAAAAACTGATTTATAAACCGCGGGTCATCACTGTAATTAATGGATGGTGCTTTAATGATGACGGTATTTTGTGATTGTGGTGCAAGTGCGAGGTAAACCTCCGTTCGTTTGGTGGAATGCAGTTGACGGATAATTTTATAATCATCTATTATTTGGCCGGAATCAAGTGGCGGTGGGAACGGCAATTCAATCAGTCGTTGATAAAAGTCCGTGGCATTGTTGCCGGGTAAATCCTTGATCTCGATAATTTGACAGGTGAGATTATCATCACTGCCATTACCCAGCGCCATGGCCGTAATCGAATTCGCCGCAATCGTTAAATCATCCGCGGCGTGAATGATTATTTTGTACTGTTCTTCACGGATAAACTCGTATACCCCATCGGTAACAAGAATGAACCGATCACCAATTTCCAAAGGGAATTCGCGAAAATCCACATCCAGCCTTAAATCCATACCCAGTGCACGGGATAGATAGGTTTTATCCTGGCTGATCACAACACGGTGATCTTGGGTCAACTGTTCCAGCGTGTCATTACGTAATCGATAAA
>JANNJI010000503.1:0-4912 GCA_031405795.1 Gammaproteobacteria bacterium | reverse complement strand
AATGTATGGGGTGTTTGTATAAAGATATTATAAGGAAGACCATGGTCTGTAACACCTGTCTGCACACATTGGCATCCTGAAAAAACAAAAAAGCCCTCGATAAGGGCTTTCAGTCAATTTAGGTAAAGTACCCGGGACGGGAGTTGAACCCGTACAGATATTACTATCCACAGGATTTTAAGTCCTGCGTGTCTACCAATTCCACCACCCGGGCGAACCCGGACAAAAAAAGATGCCGCATTGTCTGCGGCATTTCTTTATCCGTTCTGAGCGGGAAACGAGACTCGAACTCGCGACCCCGACCTTGGCAAGGTCGTGCTCTACCAACTGAGCTATTCCCGCATGAGGTGTCGTATTGTAGTCAGCCGGTGTTGTCTGTCAAGGGAATGTCAGCCACCTTTTGGGGTATCTTTACCGACCAGGCTGGGCCAGGCGGCATACAAATACACCACCATGGACCATAACGTCAGGATGGCCGCGATGTAAAGAAGTACATAGCCGATGGTCATTACCGGAAACGCGCCAATGGGTTTTTCATAGAGTAAAAAACCAATGGCCCATAACTGGGCAAAGGTTTTCATCTTGCCAAAAAAACTCACGGAGACCTTAGTGATTTCACCGATGTTGGCCATCCATTCACGCAACGCGGAAATAGCAATTTCCCGCCCGATGATGATGATCGCCGGTAAGGAAAATAAGGGACTATGATGCACGGTCAGCAGCAACAATAGCGCGGTTGCCACCATTAACTTATCCGCGACCGGATCCAGAAAGGCACCAAACGCAGACTGTTGCTCAAGCTTGCGAGCCAGATAACCATCAAACCAATCGCTGATCCCTGCAATAAAAAATATTCCTGTGAGCAATAAATTTTGCCAGGCCAAGCCAGGCCAATAAAACGCCACGATGAACACCGGGATCAATACAATCCGGAAAAGGGTGATGCTGTTAGGTATATTGATCGGCATGCTCATGTGAATTACTGACAAACCCTTTATGAATCTTCATGAAATGTGGCGTAAATACGCTGCGCCAGTGCGGTATCAATCCCAGGGACACTCAACAGGTCCGCCACTCCGGCACGCGCAACTTCCTGTAAGCCACCAAAATGACGCAATAACAACTGACGGCGTTTAGGGCCTAATCCGCTAATATCTTCCAATACCGAGTGTGTGCGGGCTTTTTGTCGGCGTTGGCGATGCCCGGAAATGGCAAAACGATGTGCCTCATCACGTATTTGCTGAATCAGATGCAAGGCCATTGAATCGGCAGGCAGTATAAACTCGCGCTCTTGATCCGACAAGTGACTGGCGAGAATCAATGTTTCCTGCCCGGGGCGCCGCGCGGGACCTTTGGCAATACCCAACAGAATAATATAACCCAATTGCAGTTCATTCAGCACCGCTTGGGCACGATGTAATTGGCCCTTACCACCATCGATAAAAATGATATCCGGTATTTTACCCTCGCCTTGTTCCAGTTTTTTGTATCGGCGTAACAAGGCCTGTTCCATCGCGGCATAATCATCTCCGGGCGTCACATCCGTAATATTAAATCGGCGGTAATCAGAACGCACCGGACCATTACTATTGAACACCACACACGAGGCCACCGTGGCTTCACCCATGGTATGACTAATATCAAAACATTCAATATGTTCTGGTATCTCATCCAAATCGAGTGATTCTTGTAATGCCGTAAAGCGTTGCAATAACGTGCTTTGGCTCAGCATGTGTGTCTGCAATGTTGCCTTGGTATTTTGCATCGCCATACTTAGCCACTGCCGACGTTGTCCCCGACTGGTATGCGTTACTTGCAGATCATGGCCAGCAAGATCCGCAAATAAGGTTTGTAATAATTGCTCACTTGCAATGGCTTCGGAAAGCAGAATCAAGGTTGGAATATCACGGCTTAAACTGTTATTGCTGCGTAGATAATATTGCGGCAAAAAGGCATCGAGCAGTGATGGGCCGTCACTGCCCGTATCGCATTTTGGAAAAAACGTTTTATTGCCCAAGTTTCTTCCGCCACGAATCGTGAATACCTGGATACAGCCCATACCCTTTTCCGCCGCCGCCGCAATAATATCGCAATCCCCCTCTGCCTGATTGATGTATTGCTTTTCCTGTACCCGGCGCAGGCTACTGATCTGATCGCGAATATTGGCGGCACGTTCAAATTCCAACCTGGTTGATGCAAGTTCCATTCGCGTAACCAGTTCGGCGATAAGATCATTGCTGCGCCCCTCCAAAAATAGTATCGCATGCCGCACGTCTTCTTTATATTGTGCCTCATTCACCAACCCCACACACGGAGCAGTACAGCGTTTTATCTGGTGTTGCAGGCATGGCCGAGATCGATTTTTAAAAAAATTGTCTTCGCATTGACGTACGGGAAATAACTTCTGCAATAGTTGCAGCGTCTCGCGTACAGCGCCAGCACTGGGGTACGGGCCAAAATAGCGGCCTTTTGCCCGTTGAGCACCACGATGAAAGGCAAGCCGGGGAAAAGTCTCGTTTATCGAAATAAAAATATAGGGATAGCTTTTATCATCACGATAGAGAATGTTGTAGCGTGGTTTAAGGCTTTTAATCAGATTGTTTTCTAATAACAGCGCTTCACTCTCAGTGTGTGTAATGATCGTATCGATATGGTCGATATGCGCAACCAATACGGAAGTCTTGATGTCCTGAGTGCGTTTTTGAAAATAACTGGTGACACGTTTCTTTAAATTAGCCGCCTTGCCAACATAGATCACCTCGCCCTTGACGTTGATCATCTTATACACGCCAGGTTGATTCGGCAGTGTTTTTAGAAAGTGGCTGATTTTCTCGCTGATTTCATGCGACATAATCAAAGAGCAAGGTATGTTTTGATCTGGGCAAAAACCTGATGGAACATCTTTTCGGTTAATCGTTTGGTTTGGGTGTTGTAACGGCTACAGTGATACGAGGTGAACAGGGTAACGTCATTGGGCAACAGGTATTGTTTACCATGCGCGAAGGGATACGACGACTTTTTAAGATCCAGCGCCTTCAAAACGGATTGATGGGCGATACCGCCCAGTGTCAGGATGGCGCCACCGGCCTTCATTAATTGGAGTTCATTGGCCAGATAGGTATTACATGTCGTAATTTCTTCTCCCGTGGGTTTGTTTTCCGGGGGCAAACATTTCACAGCATTGGTAATGCGACAGTGTTTTAATACCAGTCCATCACTCAACGACACCGCCTTCGCGTTATTACTAAAACCATAAGTATAGAGACTGTTATATAAAAGGATACCAGCATGGTCCCCGGTAAATGGCCGGCCCGTGGCGTTCGCACCGTGCATACCCGGGGCGAGGCCGACGATCAACAGTCTGGGTTTTGCTACACCAAAGGGTGGCACGGGTTTGGCGTGATAATGTGGAAATTCATGCCGGACTTGTTTTAAGTGTTGGGCAAGTCGTTTGCATCGCGTGCAATTCAAATCAAAAATATTGTTATCCATACCAGCCGTCAATCAGGTTGCTGACCTTGCATCACACCGTAACGCAGAACCAGCCGCGCCAACTCCACATCACTTTGAATGTTCAATTTGGTAAATAGTCGTTGCCGATAGGTGCTGATGGTTTTTGGGCTCAAGCACAGCTTGTCAGAAATTTCATTGACTTTTTTGCCATCCATGATCATCACCATCACCTGCAGCTCGCGCTCAGACAGATCCTTAAAGGGTGATCGATCCCCATCGGGGGATATTTCTGCTAATGCCAACTGTTGCGCCATCTGCGGCGTGATATAGCGCTTATTGGCCATGACTTCGCGGATCGCGTGGGTAATTTCTGCGATGCGACAGCCTTTGGTAAGATACCCTGCCGCACCCGCTTTCAGCAGGCGCTGGGCAAAGACCTCGTCCTCGTTCATGGTGACAATGATAATTTTGATCACCGGATATTTGAACAGTATCTTGCGGGTTGCTTCCAAACCGCCGATACCAGGCATATTAATATCCATTAAGATGACATCAACCGGCAGCTGACGAACCATCTCAACCGCCTGTTCGCCGCTGGTTGCTTCACCAACAACTTGAATACCCTCAACATCATCCAGTAACCGCCGCAGACCTGTGCGGACCAGATCGTGATCATCCGCAAGCATCACTTTAATCATGGGGTAATACCCTTTTTTAAATTATGCCGCATTATAACTCACCACCACTTCCACTGAATAGGCAGATTCCGTAAGTTATCGGAATGTATTTACACATCTGCTTTTTTTATGCGGCGTTTTTTTGCTATAAATTCATTCTAGCCGTGATTTTTAGTATAGTCTTAGTGGAATACTTCTATCAGGAAACCATCATGCAACTGGCGATCATCGGTTTGGGCAAAATGGGTGCAAATATGGTGCGCCGATTGTGCAAAGGCGACATTGATGTTATTGGCTACAATCGCAGCTCAGACATCGTTCACACCCTGGCTGGCGAAGTCGGCATGAAAATGGCGACCTCACTTGCCGACATCGTAAAAAAATGCACCACGCCAAGGCATATTTGGCTGATGTTACCCAGTGGCACACCCACCGAAAACGCCATCATCGAGCTCATTCCGCTTTTAGATGCGGACGACATCATTATTGATGGCGGCAACGCGAATTATCACGATAGTCAACGCCGTGGCGAACTCTTGGCCCAGCACAAAATTGGTTTTGTTGATGTCGGTACCTCTGGTGGAATCTGGGGTCTTGAGAAAGGCTATTGCTTGATGGCTGGCGGCGCCACTGAACATATCCTCTCGCTTGCCCCTGTCTTGCGCGTGCTGGCACCTGATGCACAACGTGGCTGGGCTCACGTGGGCCCTGTGGGCGCAGGCCATTTCACCAAAATGATCCATAATGGCATTGAGTACGGCATGATGCAGGCCTACGCGGAA
>JANNJI010000502.1:0-1171 GCA_031405795.1 Gammaproteobacteria bacterium | reverse complement strand
AACAAAAAGTCGGTGAAGAGGTATTTGGTTTTATACGTACCGCCGGTCCCAGTTTGAGTCCATTTAATGCGTGGGTATTTCATAAAGGTTTGGAGACCTTGTCATTGCGGATGCAGGCCCACAGCGCACGCGCGCTGGAATTGGCTGTATTTCTGCACGAACACCCGGCGGTGAAGCGCGTACATTACCCCGGTTTACCCCAGCATCCGCAACACCTGCTGGCACGTAAACAACAAGCGGCCTTCGGTGGGGTCTTGGCCTTTGAGGTTAAAGGCGATAAAAAGGCGGCATGGCACGTCATCGACAGCACAAAGCTGTTGTCGATCACCGCCAATCTGGGTGATACCAAAACCACCATCACTCATCCTGCCACCACCACACATGGCCGCTTGACCGATGTTGAACGGCAACAATCCGGTATTACTGATAGTTTGATTCGCGTTGCCGTAGGCTTGGAAGATATCCGTGATATCAAGGCGGATTTAGAGCGGGGTTTGTCGAAACGACAGTGACAAAGTACAAGGAAAAATAATGATCGTTACGTTAAAAAAGCCCGGGTCGGTGTTATACCGATACCCGGGCTGTGCGATGCGGGAGTATTAAAAACGAATCTACAAATTTCCCAGCAGTTGTTGCGTAGAACGATAGTTGCGGCGTAAAAACAGGATGACCACACCACTGACTAACAGTACCAGACCCGATGCAAGCGCCATGGTTTTATCACTGAGTGTGATCGCCGAAGCGCCGCCAAGTACATAAAGCCAAGGATAAACTTCATAAACCAACTTAGGTAATCGCACAGCACACCTCCTCAATCAATCATCATTTATTTAGTGGGCTGCCTGAGTTACCGCTCTGCAGGCAAACAAGGGACACCCTTAAGTGTGGATGTGAATGCCAGAATGTCAAATGTGTCACAGTTTTAACAGACGATAAGTCTTCGTAAGATAAATGAACAATAAATGCTAACGCTATGAATACCCAACACGTTCTAACACTTCGTCAACAAGTTTTAAATCTTTACGCTGAAGGTTTAAGCGGCGTGGATGCGCGTGCCTCAGTGGTAAAACACTTACAACACGAGCAGTTATTGGCATCGTCTTATTGGTTACTGGCGATCGGCAAAGCCGTCCCGATGGCGCACATAGAACGCGATCTGGTCGGCGATGGC
>JANNJI010000501.1:0-1343 GCA_031405795.1 Gammaproteobacteria bacterium | reverse complement strand
TATCATTCGTGTCATCGGCATTCCCATCATGCCGTCTTTCGCGCAAGCGCCTACGCGTGAGATCTGTGCACGCGAGATTGGTCTTGATCCACAACGCACCACCTTTTTATTAATGGGCGGCGGTGCGGGCCTGGGTAGTCTGGATACGGTGGCGGCGCAACTGCTGGCGATTGAAGGTGATTTTCAACTAATCGTACTAGCGGGTAAAAATGTAAAAGCCTTGGCGGCATTACAAGAGTTGGTTGCGCGTTATCCCGGTCGTTTAGTGGCACAAGGTTTTACCGACAAGGTGGAACGTTTAATGGCCTGTGCCGACTTAGTGATCACCAAACCCGGTGGCCTGACCACCTCCGAATGTCTTGCCATGGGCCTGCCGATGATCATCAATGCACCGATACCCGGTCAGGAAGAACGTAATGCGGATTTTTTACTGGAACAAGGCGTCGCCTTGAAGGCCTTCGACAATGTAACGTTGGAATACCGCATTCGCTTTTTATTGGATCAACCCGCGAAGTTGGCCGAAATGCGCGACAAGGCCCGGGCCTTGGGTCGCCCATTGGCGGCACAACACGTGTTGGAAACCGTCATGCATACACTGTTGGCCAGCAAATAATGAAATTGGATAACAGCTATCTGCCGATCTTGTTCACGGTACTCTGGGTTGCCTTATTGGGATTTTTCTTTGCGCAAGTTGAAATTCAAATTGAAGGTGCGGCTGGCTGGGCTGCGGGCTTGCCAACCTGGCGTATCGAACAACATTGGCTGCTCGATATTTTCTGGGGTGGGCGCGCGATGACCGGTTATCATGCGTGGGTGTTTCCATTCGTGGCGTTGTTTTTTCATTTCCCGTTATTCTTTATGCAGCAATGGTCGTTGAAACTGGAGGCACGCGCGCTGGGCAGCATCATGCTGTTCTGGATTGTGGAGGATTTTTTATGGTTTGTGATGAACCCCGCCTATGGCATCAGTCGTTTTAGTCCCGAGGGCATCGCCTGGCATAAACATTGGTGGTGGTTCGCCCCAACGGATTATTGGACATTTCTGGGGATGTCAGCGCTGCTGTTTTGGTTTTCATTTCGGAAAAGCACGGCATGATAAATTCTAATTTACATTAGAACCATCACCTGTTTACATCATTCCTGCGCCTTGGTGCGGCCAGTCCGGCAATACCGCTTCGTAATACATCAATGTGCTGTTGACGACGACACTAAATATCTGTTCCGAATTCCTGTCCACCTTGTTTAATAACGCTGCATGCGGTCGGTGTGTTGTTTCCCCCCTTTGAAAAAGGGGGGCTAGGGGGGATTTGAAACGCGCCGAATATAAAAATCCCCCTCGGCAAC
>JANNJI010000500.1:0-6979 GCA_031405795.1 Gammaproteobacteria bacterium | reverse complement strand
ACGCTGCGGGGGCTCAACAGACCAGCACCCACCGCCACGGCTACCGCGCTGCCAGCCAGTGTCCCTTTTAAAAATTGACGTCGTTGCATATGTATTCCTCCTAATTAAGATAAACGCCTTTATAGTAAGGCAATATGCGGGCCAATACTAACTTATATTGAAATCAATATGTTACGTTACCCTCTACCATTGCCACTGTGCATAATGCACGATGGGGATTGCAATTCGGGGATATCGAGTTGGCGCGTATGGCGCAGCACTGAGACCTTTCTCTCGATACTCAAAGGCTCGGATCAGCAAATGCCAATGACGGAATGAGTAGTTGGTTGAACTCAGCTGGCTTTTCAGAAATAGAGCGTTTATTCTGCACTAATTCTTCCACCGCTGGGTTTACATATTTGTTCTCTGACGACGATCAGCTTAATTGGGTGATGTGGCCTGCGTCTGAGATGCGCTTTCGAACCACCGCACCAACCCAAAATTCAGGTCCAAATTTGCTGGCGCGTTACGCTGGCAACACACTTCTTTCCCCACTCTAAAACTATTTGGCGCACCGCACTCATGGAAATAGCGATACTGTTCGGACTCATTCTACTCAACGGTCTTTTCGCCATGTCAGAGATCGCGCTCATTACTGCGCGCCGAGGGCGTATGCAACACCTCGCGCAAGAGGGTGATCGCGCGGCGACCGCAGCCGTTCAATTGGGCGAAGATCCGAACCGATTTCTTTCGACGGTGCAGATTGGCATTACCTCAATCGGAATACTCAATGGCATCGTCGGTGAAGCGGCGTTGGCCGGACCTTTCAGCCTCTGGATACAGACGCTGGGCGTACAAACTCCGTTGGCCGATTATTTGGCTACCGGCTTGGTGGTAATCAGCATTACCTATTTTTCTATCGTACTCGGTGAGCTTGTGCCCAAGCGCCTGGGGCAGATCCGCTCAGAACCGATCGCACGACTGGTGGCGCAGCCGATGTTGTGGCTCGCCGTCGCCTTTAAACCGTTTGTAAAATTATTATCGGGCTCGACACAAATCGTCCTACGCAGCTTAGGTGTCAAAGAGTACGCCGCGCCGCAGGTGACCCAGGAGGAGATTAACCTGATGCTCGCCGAAGGATCCGACGCGGGTGTAATTGAGGATAACGAGCATCAAATGTTGCGCAATGTGTTCCGCCTGGATGACCGCCAGATTGCCTCGCTCATGGTGCCGCGCGGCGATATTATTTATCTCGATACCGAAGCGCCACTGGAAGATAACCTCAAACACATTGAAGCCAGCCCGCATTCCCATTTTCCGATAGTACACGGCGGTTGGGACGACGTACTGGGGGTGGCGAATGCACGTGACTTTCTTGCCCAGGTATTGCGCGGTGAGAAGCTAAGCTTGACCGAATGTTTACAACCCGCCGTATTTGTGCCCGAATCGCTGACAGGCATGGAACTACTGGAAAACTTCAAAACCTCAGGCGTACAGCTTACCTTTGTTATTGACGAATACGGTGAAGTGCAAGGTATCGTCACCTTGCACGATGTCATGGAGGCGATTACGGGGGAATTCAAATCACACCGGGCTGAAGATGCGTGGGCAGTACAACGCAAAGATGGATCATGGCTGCTCGATGGTTTTATTCCGATCTCGGAACTAAAAGATCGTCTGGGTCTAAAGCAAGTACCCGAGGAAGAAAAAGGACGGTATCACACCTTAAGCGGCATGATCATGCTGTTATCCGGCCGGTTACCACAATTGTCGGATATATGTGAGTGGGAAGGCTGGACCTTCGAGGTGGTGGATATGGACGGCAAGCGTATTGATAAAGTGCTTGCCACACAGAAGCCTGTCACCGTCGATGAGTGATGGGACATGGATACTACCGTGATAATGATCTAACCCGTAAGGAAAAAATTTAGTTGTTCGCTCACACTACAAAGTCATTGATGGTTTTAAAGGTGAGATCATTAATACAAATTGACTGATGATTGGTATTTGGAATAATAGCGACTGTCGCGTTGCCATTGCTATGTTTCAGCAGATGGCGGCTGGCTTCCTGCGGTATGATTTCGTCGTCAGAGGCAGCGATAATAAGTATTGGATTGTTTATCGACCGAATATGCACCTTATTATCGAATCCATTTTTTAGTAACAGCTTAATCGGAAACATGCGCCGTAAAAATAGTGGCACTACATTATAAATAGAATCAAAAGGCGTTATAACGACCAGTGCGCGAGCCTGTCTTTGCGAATTAATGTAGAGTGCAACCGCCGCGCCCAGGCTACGTCCCGTTAAAATCATGTCGTGTGCATCAATATGGAAATGGCGGGTTATATAATCATAGGCCGCCAAACCATCAGAATATAATGCTGTTTGTGACGGGCTCCCGGTACTTTTCCCATAGCCGCTGGGGTTAACAAAAAACACGTTTTTCACGTTGTACTGCCGCGCTGATTTGAGATTTTGTGCCGCCTCCTCGGCGTTGCCGCCGAAGTACATCATCGCATAATTATTTTTGCAGTCTTCATTGACGACTTTCCAGGCTTGGAGGGTGGTGTTATCTTTTTGGATAAAAAATTCAGACTGTTGCCAGTGGTGGTGAAGCAGTAGATTGATCTGAGGTGGAAAAAAGATGAATCGCTTTTGAAAAAAATATAACCCCAGACAGCAGCTGATATAAACAACCCCAAGCGTAATAATAATCGGCATCAGTTCGTTGCGTGCTCAGGTTTTGTAACGGCAATACAGGTATCATGGTCAACAATGCCTAACACTAATGTATCGCCTTTTTTCGCGGCATGTGTCTCTTCTACGGGTAACAGCAAAGAAAGTGTTTTTCCTGACAAACCCATGCAGTTATCAGTAATATAACCCCTTAGAATAACGCCACCTGGTATCCACCCCAGAATAGAAGGTGAATGTCTGAGACCAAAAAATCCCGGCGAGTCTTTTTTGATAGAATTTACCTGAACCGTGATCAGATACTCCGGCTCTCGCTTATCGGGCCATTCCCACTTCAAATTGATAGCGCTTTTCTTTCCGAACATATTTATTGCTGCCAGGTTGAACGTAGCTGAATAACTATACTAATTCACCTATAAACACCCGCCGAAGCGAGCTTCGGCGGGTGGTATTGATGGATCACTTGAAGGTAATGAACAACGCCGAGGTCCAGACTTTCGCGTCATCAACTTGTCGTGCTAATAAATATACCGGGCGATGACCATGCGGGCCGTTCTTCGGGCCGATTTCAATTTGGCCGGAGACGTCGCGTGGGGCAGGGGAATCGCTCATACGTTCCAGTGCGAGGAACATATCGATACCGGGCAGATCTTTTTTGAGTTTTGCCGCTGCTAACAATTCCGCGCCGGTAATCTCCCATTCGAATGTCGGGCAATGCACAAAGGGATTGCCTTTGAGCGGGTCGCCGACTTTGACATAACCATCGATGGTGCCCTGCACGCGAATTTTCGCGGTCTTTAAATGCGAGACATCGATCTCAATGGCATCGACATCGCCATAGGTGTCACTGCGAAAACCAATTTGTGTTGCGCTCTGTCGCCAGCAGGTTTCTTCGATATGTTCAAAACCCAGTCCGACAAAATCATTGATCACCCCACTGGTGATCGTAATCGTGCCCTTCCATGCCGCCCAACGATAACGATCTTTCACGCGCGCACCGCCCCAACGAAAGCGGATCTTCCGATCGGAGTAACCCATTTCTTTTTGCAGATCACGCCGCCAGATCTCACCGGTGTGATCATACGCAACAATCTCATCCCACCCGGCATCACCAAGAAAGCGGTATTCGACCTTGGCCGGGCCGCTGTGGGTGAACTCATCGCCCATGATGTATTCACCCACACGGGTTAAACCATAGGTGCGTTCACCGGTGGAAGCAAAGGTGTGGCGTGCGCGTAATGCCACTGCAATATCCTTGCGGGTGAGCTTGGGTGCAATCACCCCAGACATGCCACCTTTGGTACCAAACACCGCGGTACCAGGTACACCACCTCCGCAACGACCACGGTGTTCATCACCCGCCATGGTGGCACCAATCTTATAACCGCGTTCTATCGCCTCCTGGTACAACCAGCCAAAATGGCCCCATGAAGAACCGATCTCGATCAAACGTTCCAACTTCGGGTAATGCCAATCCAAAATGCAACGCCGACCACCGACGTGTGGGATCAACAAATGTCCTTCGGGGTCTTTAGCATAAGCGGCCCACAACTCTTCCAACGGCCAGGCACCGGGTTCGACCTGGCCACCTTTGGTTTCTTCGTTCCAATCCACTGAACGCACATGTTCACCGGTTTTGAGGAAAGGAAATTCAGGTTCGCCATCGTGCAGGAACACCACGTTGTGATCACCACCGGCACAGGAACTGCCGCACCACTCGGTGCCGGGATAAGCGATGAAGCTACCGTCTTTTGTTATTTCGCGCATCAACTCGACTGTTTTCTTCCAACGATCGATAGTAATATTGAAATCGTTGTGCGCAAATGCCAGGACATCGAGCCCAGTCACATCGCGTCCATAGGTGAGATTGTAGGTAGTCGAATTGGTGCCAATGGTATCTTCAGAATGCACATGTAAATCGCAATAAAAAATACGCGGTACGGTGAGATCTTTGTCCACCGTCACGTAAAAACTTTGCGGCTTCATCCAGGGGTGTTCGGGTAAATTTGCTGTGATGATCAGTTCTCCGGGCTTGTCGGTGGGGAGATCACTGAGAAGTAATACTGCCCAGCCTGAGCCTGCAAGTGTTGCCTTTTTCTCGTATACCGTTTTACCATCGAGTGTCGCGCTGATCTCGATTTTCTCGGCACGATCCCAACAGGTATTACCCCATTGATCTTCGGCACGCACCCGTAATGGAATTTTTTCACCCTTGCGCACCATCCGTGGTCCGGCCCACATCAGATGTGCCGGTGCACCGGGCACAACCTGAATCACCAGATCCGGCGCGATGGCAGCAAAGCGTGAGGTCCCCAGTGGATCGACATAACAACGAATCTTGAAATTCTGTTCGACAAAGGTTTGCACGCGCGTGCCCGCCCCGCCAAAACGCCGATCACCGAGGCGAATGATAATATGGTCACCTGCCTTGAGGTAGCCGTCGAAGGTATCAACAATGACGGCCTTTTGAAATGGCCGCTCGTGACCTTTCTGGTCAAACCGCACACTGAGTTTTTGTACGGTTGCCGGACTCTGGCCAGGCAAGGTGGGGCTGGCGTGATATTCGGCGGAGATATAATTCGCACCGCCCGGATCCGTATTTTGAAACAAGGCCCAGTCTGAATA
The DNA here is from genome assembly GCA_031405795.1 of Gammaproteobacteria bacterium. Classification (GTDB taxonomy): domain Bacteria; phylum Pseudomonadota; class Gammaproteobacteria; order UBA6429; family Thiohalophilaceae; genus JACQBC01. The sequence goes on along the minus strand of JANNJI010000500.1, from coordinate 1,680 downwards.
GAATCGAAAAGTCGCTTTGAACCACGAACCATCGGCCATGCCCGAGGCGCCGAGTTCGTAATCGATAACAATTTCCTGCCATGAGCCGGCAACGATACTTTCGACGTTACAACTGACCTTGCCGAGAAACGACATGTCTTTGGTCTTGCTGTACAAGCCCGGTGGTGCCGTGTAGTCACCGAGTTTTTGCTTGAGTTCCTGATCCGACATTTTTTTCATTGGTTGACTCCGAAGGGTAGTGCTCTGTTAGTCAAGTTTGCTTACGTTGCTTTAAATTACTGTCCCCGCGCTTTGGGTTTTGTAATAAAGCAGTCAATGAACGCAAAAATAATGCCCGCATCCAGTTCAAGGATGCGGGCATTTTGATATTGATTATTTAAACGGCCAGGGTGCAGCAGGATCCCACACGGGGATTCCCATGAAGGCATACCACGGCGCCATGATCACGATACCGTAAATAATCGCAATCACCACCGAAACCCAACCGACCTTGAAATAATCCGCCATGCTGAAGGTACCGGAACTATACGCAATCACCGCCGCAGTAATCTGCGTTGGCAAGAGGTAAGCGAAGGTATCCGTATCCGCTATCAACATGGTGAACGCCACCGGATGCAAACCAAGCTTCGGTGCAAGCACAATCAAAATCGGCGCGAGCATGGTGATCGCGGCCACATTCGACAGCATGCCCAAACGGATGATATGCGTACCTACCATCAGAATCAGCAAAATCATCCACCAGGAATGGCCCTTGGCAATCGGATGAATAAGATCCGCCAGCCAGGTTGCTAAACCGGTTGAGCCCATCGCGGCGGACATCGACAAGGCACCTGCCAGCAACAGAAAAGTACCCCAGATGGTGCGGTCTTGCAGATCTTTCCACTTAAAGCCGAACAACCCAGGAATAAATAACACGGCCAAGCCCATCAACGCGGCACTGCTTGACTCAATGCCATGCCCTTTCCAGCTACCGAAGCCTTTCTCAGTCATCCATAGCAGCGCAATCAATCCAAACACGGTGAGAATCAGCCACTCCGCTTGATTGGCTTTAGGTTGCTCCGCATGTTGCTTCTGCACAGCTTCGTAACCACCGTGTATACCCACAGCCCGCGTTTTAAAATAGTGTTGCACCCACCACTGCGTGATGACGAACATACCTAAGTACGGCCATTGCAACATGAACCAATCAAGGTACGACAGACTCAAGGCCAACTCCGTATCAAACAAACCGACCAGGATTAAATTCGGCAAATGCGCGGTCATAATGGACATACCGCTGATCATGGAGCCGTATACCAGCGTTTGAATCACAATCGCTTTTTTACCCGCACGTTCTTCCGGCGTGTCACCGAACATATCGGTGATACCATTCACCACTGGCAATAAGGTTGCCGCGCGTGCATTGGCAGCAGGAATAATCAGCGACAGCACCATGTTCGCAGCAAACATCGCCCAGATCACACCGTTGACCGACTTCACTTTAAGCTTGTGTAAGAGTCCCAAAGCAATGCGCCGATCCAACCCCGCTGCTTGCATCACGGCGGCAAAAATAAATGCCGCCAGACACAAAAAAACCACCGGGGTGGCAAAGCCGCTCGCCGCTTTGGGAAATTTATCGATCGCGCCGCTCATCACCAACAACAGAGGGATCAACATGCCGGAAATACCGACCGGCACCGC
>JANNJI010000499.1:0-5426 GCA_031405795.1 Gammaproteobacteria bacterium | reverse complement strand
CGGATTGCGAGGTCGGTCTTGTGTAGTTCGTTCCAGAGCCGAGCACGCCGCCGGCGCTATTCGTGCCGCCGCCGATGCCCGCCCCGGACGCATCCTCGCGCAGCGCATCGAGGTCGCGGTGAATCGGCAGGATCAGTCCGGATGTGTCTCTGTTTTCATCGGGTCGGGCTCAAGCCCGACCTACACAAGACAGACATCGCAATCCGCCGCTTTGTTTAGTGGACACCATTTGGGAACAGTTATTTAGCCTCGTTATCAACGTTAATTTAAATTGTTTCGTTCCACTTCGTTCTGTGTGTTATTCATTGTGGGCGCCAAAAAATAATAACAAGTCAATTGCCGACGCTACCTGATATTGGCGCTGATCTCCCGGAACATCCTGTTCCAATGCAGGATTTTATAATATTTTTTGCAGGAGCCGATGTTGCGTTTATTCAGTTCAACAATCAGTTTATCGATTCGAATGACAGCAGCTTCATCCGTATCGTCGACGGTTTGTTTTTTAATATGTTTATTCAGGTTTTCGAGATCATGTGCCCATCCAAGCAGATCGCCAAGTGTTTTTAATTGTTTATAAGATGTTTTATTCAATACGCCCCTCTGCTCAGTTACAGATTCAAGCTGGTAAATAAAGTATTTCACCCAGCGCCGGAATTGATGGAGCTTGGTTTTATCGTTGGAGTTGCCAAAGGCATTGTTGCCGTATTCCTTGCATTTATTGACTGTATCGCGCAGTCCGCCAAGCATCCTTTTTTCATTCAACAGGGGCGCATTGAGTAATTTAATTTGTCGCTGCGCGGATAATATGAGTGATTTAAAATGGCGCCATTTCACAGGTTGCAGGGCTGTTTGCTGGCGCAGGGCTTGATCTATTCGTGATAGTTGATTAACAATCATCGAATTTCTTGATTTCTTTTTCAACCATTCAATAGACGCGAGAAGTACCGCATGATCCCGGTGCGGGCCCAGCAAATCAGCTGCCTGTTTAAATAATGTATCGACGGCCTTAAAATCAATTTGCTCATCAATGGCAGGCTTAAATAGTCGTATGCTCGCACGTAGACGTTTCAGGTTAACCCGTATGGCATGGTTCGATTCAGCTGAACCGCAGGCAGGCGAATTAATTCCGACTTTAATACTCTGGATTAAGCTGGTCAGCGTCGTTGCAGTCACACCTTAAGGATAGCGCATAGTCAGTATTCTGATCATGCGTGGTGTTTTCATTATTTTGTCATAGTTTTGTATTAAATTGGCAACATGGAATCTACCTGCCGGGTTAAGACAACGCACCCTATTCTTGAATCGCTGTATTCTGAACTTGTTGAATTAAAAGACTTTATTCTTGAGCGAGCACATGAAAGGCTTGACGGCTTTGCTATCTATTATCCCGATTCCCAGCCAACGCAGAGCGCAATCAATCTTAGTCACTATCTTGCTTTGCGGGAACGGGATCTCCGACCCTTACAAGAAAAATTGGCACGCACCGGCTTGTCCTCGTTGGGACGAGCTGAGCCACATGTTTATGCAAGCCTAAACAGTGTCATTGCAGTACTTGGACTGGCATTACAACACCACAAGTCCACCCTGGGAAAATTTAACGACTATGATTTTAGCAAAGGTTTACAATTACATGAGGGTAATACCAAGGTAATTTTTGGCAAGGCGCCGTTGCATCGCTCAACCCGAATCATGGTTACCTTATCCTCTGACGCCGCCATGGATTTTAACCAGATAAAAATGTTACTGGATGAAGGAATGGATTGTGTCCGCATAAATTGCGCACATGATAATCCAACGATATGGCGCAGTATGATCGACAACGTCCGCCGTGCCAGCGCATTAATAAATAAAGACTGCCGTATCCTGATGGATTTAGCTGGCCATAAAATCCGCACTGGGCCTGTGGCAAACCAGCCACCCGTATTGCACCTGCGGGTAAAGCACGATGTGGTTGGCACTGTCATATCTCCTTCTATTATCCATCTTGTAGCAGAACAGCACCTGCAACCTGCCAATGGGATCGTTGACAGCGATTTTTATATTCCGATCCCAAATGATATCTTTGCGAATCTTTCCAGTGGTGACCGCCTCGTTTATCGCGACGCACGAAACCGCCCGCGGTTTATTGTGCTTGATCAGTATGATGGGATGAGTAAATGGTCCGGCACCTATACACAAAATGCTTACGTTCCTCTGGGCACCGTATTTACCTGGCAGGCCAAACGGGACAACACCTACCATTCCATTGCTGAATTTCCTCTGACATCCGCTCCCACCAGACTGGTCGACATTTGCCTGCATAAAAATGACCTGCTGTTACTGAGCAGGCAAGAAATACTTGGCCAGCCCGCACAGCCAGATGCCGGAGGCAAGATGCTTATTCCCGCTTGTATTGCTTGCAGCGAACCCCGCGTTATTGATAAATTATCGCCTGGAAATAAGGTATGGATTGATGATGGCAAGATCGGCTGCACAGTTATTTCAATACAAAACGAGGGTGCCTTGCTTCGTGTTGAACACGCGAGTCCAAAAGGCGTGCGGTTAAAAGCCGAGAAGGGCCTGAATTTTCCCGACACCGTGCTTGATTTGCCCACGTTAAGTACCCGTGACTTTCAGGACCTGGATTTCATTTGTAAACACGCCGACATGATCGGTTTTTCTTTTGTTGAATCGTTAGAAGACATGAACTGTCTGCTTGACGCACTTGGCAGACGTCAGGCCACCTCTTTACCCATTATCGCCAAGATAGAAACTGCCCGTGCTATACGGGAATTACACGCCATCATCCTCGGGACAATAGGTCGTCACCCACTTGGTATTATGATAGCCCGTGGTGATCTGGCCGTTGAGCTGGGAAGCGTACGTATGGCAGAGATACAGGAAGAAATCCTCTGGTTGGCTGAAGCCGCACACATACCGGTTATCTGGGCAACACAAGTTCTTGAATCCATCGCTAAAAAAGGGACCCGCTCGCGACCCGAACTCACCGACGCGGCAATGAGTGTTCGCGCCGAGTGCGTAATGTTAAACAAGGGGCCGTATATCGTTGACGCCGTGCGTTTGTTAAATGCCATTCTGTCAAGAATGCAAGCCCACCAGCAGAAAAAGAAGTCTCGCTTACGCGCATTACGTTGGGGTTGTATACAAGCTGAAACTACTGAAACTCTTTAAAGTTAGAATACATCGTCTTCCTATCCGCTGCTACAGTGTATCGATAAAACCCATGATCCAATAAATAATAAGGTTCCGTCAATCTCACATATCCTGTATTTCTACCTTACCTTTCAAGCACTGAAGATCATGTTCCACCTTACCAGCTCTTTCAAATTGGCCAGGTAAGCGATCACTAGAATCGCAAGTACCACGCAGGCAATGATAATTACACGCTTCAAGGCATGTTGTCCTGCATACAGAGAACAAAAATTTATTTGACACATTTATACACTTCGTCATCAATACTGAGCGCACAAAACATGTGTGTTAGTGCTAAAATAACAGCCTATGATGATAATTGAATCCCCGAATATCTTTCTGCTTCCAGGCTTTGATGGAACCGGAGAGCTGTTTGCACCGCTCCAGTCCGCTTTAGGTAAGGATATCCAAGCCGTTGTAATTCACTACCGTGACGAGTTCTTATTTGAAGACTATATAGACTCGGTCACCTCATTGCTACCACCGAAAAATGTGATACTAATAGCAGAGTCCTTCTCAGGTCCTATCGCGTTAGCATTGATGGCGCGTTATCCATCCCGTATCAGGTGCTGTGTTTTGTGTTCAACATTTGCGGTAAGCCCGTTTCACAACCTGACCCGATTAGCCCGCTTTGTACCTACACGATTTTTCGGCGCCAATCCGGCGCAGCGCGCGATGCTTAAAATTTTCTGTTTTGACAAAGAATCTGATCCAGCGCTATTAACAAAAGCGTTATCTGTCATTCGTTCAGTTCCTGCAAGGACTATAAAATCACGGCTCAATGTCCTGGCAAATTTAGACATGCGGCCTCTACTCTCGCGCATTACGATTCCAATCCTCTATTTACAAGCCATGCAAGATAAAATCGTCAGTCCACAACTATCTCGCGAATTAGTGAATGGCTTGCCAAACGTGATAGTACGCAAGCTAAATGGACCCCATTTGTTATTGCAGACTCGGGCCGAGGATTGTGCAGAGGTAATTATGCCCTTTATCATAAATAATAACAGCGTAAAATAAAGATGAACCTGTCTATTACTTCCCCATGCTTCAAAACGTTCAGGGTTTCGTCGTGCCGATATTGTTTTAACAGCTACTATCATACTAAATTGGTGTGAACCGCCTACCAACTGACATTTTATAAACGAACTAATAACAATATCAACTCTCGCTTCAAACTGTCCCACCACATAATCGCCGTTCACATAATGACGATTACTCGCCTTATTGATTATTCTCTTAACTTAAGGGCAAACAAGGTTGTCGATAACAGTAACCTCTATCGATAAAAATATTCATGGCCAAACGATTTTTGGAAAAAATGGTACATAAAAAACCACGAGATAGGAGAGAAGCCATGACAGTATCATCAGTCTTTGAACCGTCACTGTACGCCTGCGGGTAATTTTTATTAATCCAAAACCAAACAAAAGGAACACAAGAATCAGGATAAAATACAGCACGGTAAGCAATAAAAATGAACTCTGCCCGATAAATATGAATGGAAAATAGTCTCCTGCTAGCAAAATACTGACTATCAACACGTGCATAAACAACGGCGCTCCATCATATGCGGGATTATATGGAAATCCTAGAATAAAATATAATTCATACACAAACGGACTGGCCGCTACGATCAACGTAGCCAGATACAAGACACCACGCGGACTGATGTTCGCTAAAGATAATGAGGCCATGCTATCTATCTATTTTTTTCCAGGCAATCCACCCACCACATAACCCCCGTTCGCACTGTTCACACTTTCCAGAGGTAACGGTTTGATGTATCCAGGGGCTGAGTAGTCAATGGCAGGGGGTGTCCCACCGGCTGCACTGATGACCCCTGCCGTAAAGGAATTACTGTTGTACCCCCCTTGTTCCACCGGGAGGGGAAAATACTGCTGTGAATTATCATAACTCCCCGCTGCATTGATGAGATTATTAATAAATTGGGTATCCGTCATATCCGGAGGGGTCGGTACCAGGTTATAACGGGAAAGGTTGTCCATTGTCTCGTCGGGATGATTCGGCCTATAAGTTAAGTTGGTATCACCAAAAGCAGTCCCAATGCGAGTACCTTCAATGCTTGGCTGTGCCCCCAGGGTCGCCACCACATACCCCACTCCGGCATTGGCATCCGCTCCATCATAACCATCGCGCAGACTCGACCAGCCCGTTAGATTGGTATAATTTTGTGGTGCATCCGGGATAAGTACTAAAGTAGTATGATAATT
>JANNJI010000498.1:0-1287 GCA_031405795.1 Gammaproteobacteria bacterium | reverse complement strand
ACCTAAATTGCAGCCCCCTTCAAACAGCGCGGAGGTGACGTGGGCAACAATGCCGGGGCGATCTTTACCGACCAAGGTCAGCATATACCATTTCATGTTGTTTCCTCCAAATAAAACGAGGTCAGGTTTTTTGTCGGGCCTGCACGCTTAATGTAAAGTGGAATGCGCGAAGTAGATCAAACTCACGCCTAGGCCGATCAACACAATCTGTTGCAAGGTATGGGTGGGATGCGCGCGTTGATGCAAGCCGGGGATCAGATCGGCCACAGCGATATAAATAAAGCTGGATGCAGCCAGGGCAATCACATAGGGCACAGCGAACAGCGCGTTTTGTAACGAGAAATAGGCGATCGTGGCGCCGATGATCGTGGTCAGGCTGGAGAGCATGTTAAACAGGAATGCCCTTTTGCGTGACATGCCGCTGTGTAACAGTACCGCGAAGTCGCCGACCTCTTGCGGAATTTCATGGGCCGCCACTGCCAGACTGGTGACAATACCTAAATGTACGTCGGTTAAAAACGCCCCGGCGATCAATACCCCATCCACCATGTTGTGGATACCATCACCGATCAAAATCAAAGTACCGGTGGCCTTGGCTTTGTCGGCGGCGGTCGGTGTGTGCGCCTCGCATTCATGCGCGTGACAATGCCGCCACAACACCATTTTTTCCATGAGAAAAAATGCGAGGATACCCAGCAGCACCGTCAAGCCCAAATGATGAAACTCCATACGATACTCACCACTGACCGCGTGCGGCAACAAGGCAAGAAACGCCGCGCCGAGCAAGGCGCCAATCGCAAAGCTGACAAAGTGAGGTAACCAGTTTTCACGTTGGCGTGCGGGCAATAGCAAAAATACCGCTGCGGCGACAACGCTCAACACGCCGCCGAATAAACTAAACAATAGAATCCAAATATATAGTGTCATAAGTCTTGTTGTTCGTTAGCAGCTTGTTGAAAAACTCGATATTGAATCCCGATTCGTCGTTCCGGCCAAACGCAGTGCGAGCCGGAATCCATATATATCAATAGGCTTCTGGCTATCGACGTGCGTCGGTTTAAAGAATTCTCAGTACCTTCTGCGTTTTTCAACAAGCTGTTAGATAGCAGTACCACCCATCATACCCGATTGATGCAAAAACAACTACGCAGCCGCCAGCCAGATCAGGCTCGCCATGCGGCCGGTGTGATGATCCCGCCGATAGGAATAAAAACGCCGTGCATCGCTATAGGTACACAGCTCACCACCATACACCGCATTAACACCCGCCAGTTGCAGTTCCAACCG
>JANNJI010000497.1:0-1643 GCA_031405795.1 Gammaproteobacteria bacterium | reverse complement strand
GCCGGTGGTGGTGACACCATCGCGGCGATCCAGAAGTACAACATTTACGACAAGGTTTCTTACATTTCAACCGCAGGCGGCGCCTTCCTGGAATTCCTCGAAGGCAAGATCTTACCGGCCGTGGCTATCCTAGAAGAGAGGGCTAAAGAACAGCAACCAGTGATGAGTTAATGGTGACGAGACTGATTGCCGAACGTGGCAGTCTTTTTTATTCGTCCCTTTCTCTCGTTCCTCGTTACTAAACATTATGTTACGCAGAACCAAAATTATCGCAACACTTGGACCCTCGACAGACGATCCTAAGATGCTCGACAAAATCATTGAAGCGGGCGTGGATGTTGTGCGCGTCAATTTCTCTCATGCCAACCATCAAGAACATATCGATCGTGTTGAACGCATTCGTAACCGTGCCCGTGCGCATGGCCGACAGGTCGGGGTGCTGGCGGATTTACAAGGCCCCAAGATCCGCATCGAACGTTTCAAGCAAGGCAAGGTGATTCTGGAAGAAGGCGAGCCCTTTATTCTGGATATCAACTATGACATTAATGCCGGGACGCGTGAGCGTGTTGGTACCAGTTACAAACAATTACCCAAGGATGTGAAACGTGGTGATACCTTGTTGCTGGATGATGGCCGCGTTGTCTTATGGGTGAATGAGGTCAACGCCAGCGAAGTCATTTGCCGCGTGGTGGTGGGTGGTGAGTTGTCGGATCGCAAAGGCATTAATCGGCAGGGCGGTGGCTTGACCGCGCCGGCATTAACCGATAAAGACCGCGAAGACATCAAAATTGCAGCGAAAATGCATGCCGATTATGTCGCCGTGTCGTTTGTGCGGAATGCCGAAGATGTTGAAGAGGCGCGGCGTCTGTTGCGCGAGGCTGGTGGTCATGGCGGTATTATTGCCAAGATCGAGCGTGCCGATTCACTCAATCACATTGAATCCATTATTGAAGCATCCGATGCGATTATGATCGCGCGTGGCGATCTGGGTGTTGAAATTGGTGATGCCGCGTTACCACCGGTACAAAAACGGTTGATCCGTTTGGCGCGCACCATGAATCGTGTGGTGATCACCGCCACGCAAATGATGGAATCCATGATCACCAGCCAGCTGCCAACGCGTGCTGAGGTATTTGACGTGGCCAACGCGGTTCTGGACGGTACCGATGCGATCATGCTGTCAGCGGAAACCGCTACCGGCAAATACCCGGACAAGGCGATTGCTGCCATGGACCGTATTTGTCTTGAAGCTGAAACACAGCGTGAGGTCACCCACTCGGATCACCGCATCAATAGTACCTTCAGCCGGATCGATGAAGCCATTGCGATGGCGACCATGTATTCCGCCAACCACTTGCACGTGAAGGCGATTGCCTCACTCACAGAATCGGGCGCAACAACCCTATGGATGTCACGGATTAGTTCCGGTATCCCCATTTATGCCTTGACGGGCCATGTTGAGACGCGTAGAAAAGTGACTTTGTATCGTGGTGTATACCCGGTCAGTTTTGAAGTGAATTCCAAGAATCATGCCGAGGTTAACCGCGAGGCCATTGATGAGTTGTTGCGTCGTGGTGCCGTGCGCAAGAATTTGGTATTATCGGGCGTGGTAGTAGTATGGAAACAGGAACGTTCATTCCAAA
>JANNJI010000496.1:0-2236 GCA_031405795.1 Gammaproteobacteria bacterium | reverse complement strand
TTTCATTTTTGCCACAATCGGGTAAATTTGTGGTGAAAATGCGACAGGACTGCGATAGGAATCGTTTTTGTTTGTCATTTCGAGTCGCAAACAACGTGAAGCGAGGTCCGAGAAATCCGTGATCCTGAAGGTGGCTACCGTTCAACCGAAAGCAGCGAAGATTTCTCGGCAACCGCTCCCTGCGTTGCTCTAGCTCCTGCCTCCATGCAGTCGTCCTCCACTCACTGTCGTTCGGGGGTCGAAATGACAAAAGGTAAGTGAAGCTCGAGAGTCAACACCAAGCAGTTTCTGATATAGGGTTAATGACAATTGATCAATCGACGTAGATACGGCAAACTCAGCGTATCGATATTATGGCGGCTGCACCGGGCAGCCTCCACGCGCAGGAGAAACAACATGTCCGAAATCAAAGTCTACGACGTACCTGAAAATATCAAGGCCACCACCCATATCAACGAACAACAATATCAGGACATGTATCAACGCTCGACACAGGACCCGGACGGCTTCAGGGCCGAGCAAGCGGAAAAATTTGTCAGCTGGTACAAAAAATGGAACAAGGTATCAAACTGGAGTTTCGACGCGAAAAATATACAGGTGAAATGGTTTGAAGGTGGCAAGCTCAACGTCAGTTACAACTGCATCGACCGCCACTTGGCCACGCGTGCGAATAAAGTCGCGATCATTTGGGAAGGCGATAACCCCAAAGATGATAAAAAAATTACTTATAAAGAATTGCACGAACAGGTATGCAAACTCGCCAATGTGTTGAAAAGCCGTGGCGTGAAAAAAGGTGATCGCGTCTGTATTTACATGCCGATGATCCCCGAGGCCGGTTATGCGATGTTGGCCTGCGCACGCATCGGCGCGGTACATTCCGTGGTGTTTGGCGGGTTCTCACCGGAGTCATTAAAGGATCGCATCTTGGATTCGGATTGTCGCGTGGTGATCACCGCCGATGAAGGCGTGCGCGGCGGCAAACATATTCCGCTGAAGGCCAACACCGATGAAGCCTTAAAAAAATGTCCCCACGTACATACCGTGCTCACCGTAAAACGTACGGGCGGCAATATTCAATGGGATGAAAATCGCGATGTGTGGTATCACGTGTTGATGGCCGAAGCCGCCACAACCTGCGAACCCGAACACATGGACGCCGAAGACCCGCTGTTTATTCTCTACACCTCCGGCTCCACCGGCAAACCCAAGGGCGTGTTACATACCACGGGGGGATATTTAGTATTTGTTGCTATGACCACGAAGTACACCTTTGATCTGCACGATGATGATATATATTGGTGTACCGCCGATGTCGGCTGGGTCACCGGTCACAGTTATTTGCTGTACGGGCCACTGGCCAATGGCTTCACCACGGTATTTTTTGAAGGCATCCCCAGCTATCCCGATGCCTCGCGTTTTTGGCAAGTGGTGGATAAACATAAGGTCAGCGTGTTTTACACCGCACCCACCGCGATCCGCGCCTTAATGCGCGAAGGCGAAGCACCCGTGAAAAAAACCTCGCGCAAGAGTTTGCGCATCCTCGGCAGCGTCGGTGAACCGATCAATCCCGAAGCATGGGAGTGGTATCACAAGGTTGTCGGTGAGGGACGTTGCCCCATCGTTGATACCTGGTGGCAAACTGAAACCGGCGGCCACATGCTCACGCCCTTACCCGGCGCCACCAAACTCAAACCGGGATCCGCAACGCGGCCCTTCTTTGGTATTGTGCCCGGCATCATCGATACCACAACAAATACCTTGATCGAAGGCAATGGTGAAGCCAGCGGCGCATTGGTGATCACACGTTCATGGCCGGGTCAGATGCGCACGGTATACGGTGATCAACAACGTTTTATCGAAACCTATTTCAAACAATATCCCGGCTACTTCTTAACGGGTGACGGTGCGCGGCGCGATAAAGACGGTTATTACTGGATCACCGGCCGCATGGATGATGTCTTGAAAATTTCCGGTCATCGCATCGGCACCGCCGAAGTTGAAAGTGCGTTGGTGTTGCATCACTCGGTTGCTGAAGCCGCTGTCGTCGGTTATCCGCATACGATCAAAGGCCAGGGCATTTACGCCTATGTGACCTTGGTAAAAGGCCTCGATGTCACCGCGTTCGACGCCCTACTGGCCGAGACATTGCCCCACCTTTCAGCGATACAAGACCCGGATCTCCGCCAGCAGTTTACATCGGTGATATCGAGAAATCTTCGGGCTCCAACTCCGCCGG
>JANNJI010000495.1:0-2024 GCA_031405795.1 Gammaproteobacteria bacterium | reverse complement strand
AATCAGCCGACGACTGCGCAGCAGGCGTGCCTGAATGGCACTAACACTTTCATTTGGATAGGCAGAGCGCAACAAGGCCACGCTCCCCGCAACGTGTGGTGCGGCCTGCGACGTCCCTGAAGCAATGTAATTGGCAGCAGTGATTACTGCACCGGGTGCCCACAAGGAGTGATAACTGGCGCTGTTGCTGAAACAAGTTATCTGATCCGCGGCGGTGCTGGGATCGCTGCAACCGGTATATGTCTTGGCTCCGACATTGGCATCGTAAACCGCACCCACCGAGATCGCGCTGGGCGTACACGCGGGCAGGTTAATGCCGTTGCTGTAACCATTATTCCCCGTGGCGGCAACAACCACGATACCGGCCGCATTGGCATTGGCAAAAGGCACCACAAACGGATTCGTTGCGCTTGAGCTGCAAGGCGAGCTGTAATTACCACCATCGCCAATACTCAGATTAATCGCGACGATGTTATAGGTCGCCTGATTGGCAATGGCCCAGTTGATCCCGGCAATCACATCACTGCTGGTGGCGTTGGCGCCATTGAAAATATCCAGCACCGCCAGTTTTGCTGCGGGCGCAACACCCGCGACAATCCCCGCCACATTAGTGCCATGTCCGGAGTCATCAAGTTGACCATCGCTTGCGGCGATATCCATGGCGGCCACCACTCTGCAGCCTTGAGGTATTCCCGGTGACGTGCAACTGCCAAAGGCACTAAAGGTATAATTCACACCCGTGTCGAGAACCGCGACCGTGGTATTTTGGCCGTTAAATCCCAGATTAAAAACCTGTGGCGCACTGATCAGCGGCAGACTTTCCGTCAACTGGGTATGGAATTCCTGTTCAGGATAAATGGCCAGCACTTCCGCCATCTGGTCCAGTGATTGGAGTGCGGCTTCATCGGTGATGTTTAACGTCAGCATCGGCAGGTGCGAATAATCGCGACTCACGACAATAGTCGCGCGATTTATTTTTGACGTTACTGCTTGTTTTAATAGTTTGTAACGAGTCAGTAACAGCGGATTGATTGTCTGTGGCAACGTATTTGCTACCACATCATTCAGCAACACCATCACGGGTTGTGCCTGCCGGTTACGCAATTGCTGCAACGTCCGTGTTGCCGCTATGGTTGACGCGTCAAATTTTCCAAATGGCAAAGCTGATGCCACTACCGGTAGCAGCGCAAATATCAGCCACAATAAAACTCGATGTTTAAATACGATTCGCATCCTGATAACCGTACCCTGCGAGTATGATCATTTCGTTACGTACTGGTTTTTTTATCACCTGGGTTACGATTGTCATTCAGCTGTCATCAAATTTACTTCACCCTGTATTAAACTCGCCAAAAGACAATCACAGCCCACCCATGCACAAATGGATTAAACTTAGTAAAACTCTCTACCAGCGGTACCGCGCACGGCCACCCGTGATCACGGTATTGTTTCTGCTGTTATTTTTCCTGATGCAAACGAGCCTCCAAAACACACGCGGCACAGTGGTTGAACGATTAGCCATCGATACCTTCACCGTGCAACCCGCTGCCTGGCTGATCCGGCAATTTTCCGGACCGATGCCGGTGACGGCGCAGGCGCATCGCATTATTGCACCGGGGATTCGTTTATCCGTTTTGAATGGTTGCGAGGGATTTGAAGGAATATTTTTGATCGTGGCGGCGATACTGGCTTTCCCCGCGCGCTGGCGAGAAAAACTGCTGGGCATCGTGGCGGGATTTTTATTGATGTATGGACTCAATCAAGTACGTATCATGGTGTTGTTTTATACCTTGCGTTATGAGCGCACCTGGTTCAATCCGCTGCATGGTTATATCGGGCCGACCTTTATCATTATCCTCGGCTGCCTGTTCTTTTTTTATTACCTCACCCGTATCCATGGACCACATGAACCGCGCGTGGTGGTTTAATAGGAACCCCCAACATACCCAACGCCCGATGAGAGAGTCCGCGAGTGGCAAATGGATGGGCAACATCGTGAGCAAATTCGCCCAAGGCTTGTACCA
>JANNJI010000494.1:0-4419 GCA_031405795.1 Gammaproteobacteria bacterium | reverse complement strand
GGGATTGCGATCGTCGATTACGTGTCGGCCGGCACGGAACATTACGGCCGGGTCGTGAGCGTGTCCGGTCATCGTGTCGTGATCGTGGTCCACGATATTCTCCTATCTCGTGCTGTCCCGGATCCTGGGCCGGGTCCTCCTGGCGCCTGACGGCGCGGATGGCTGCACCGTAGAGCCGGCCTGCAGCATTTCGTCTCGCATGTGACCCCGACATGTCTAACAGGCTCGTAACAGACCGCTAGTGGCCCGCTGGCGGCGCCACGGGGAGAAAGTGATCGGTCTGGTTTATGATTTCTTGTGTTGGCTGGAAGGATACTTCCAAGCCGGATTCCACCTGCGTAACTTCAGCGGGGAGCGGCTGGAATTCACCTGTTTGTTCGTCATGCCTGTGTGGCATGAAGATGCCGAGCTCGTATTCAGCCAGTCTGCGCAGCATCTCTTGGACTTCAGGAAGATGGATTGCCTCCTGAGCAGTTTTCAATACTTGAGGTAAACCACCGGCGCTTCCTTGTGAAACATTCGTTATCGTCATGACGCCCTCCATAAATTATTCATGGGGATTGTCGCCCCCGCCGAGGGCTTGCTCTGTTCGTTGGCAAACATAATTGCGTAGACCGACTGTAATTAGGGAGTAATATATTCGGGGGAGAGGTCTTCAAGTCGGTCGGCCGGGTCTCGCCCAACGGTCGTGCGAAAACGTTGCGCAACGCGCAGATCACTGCCGAGGGGTTTGTTTAAAGCAAGAAATGAGGGATGGTTGAGGTTGTATTCTGTAATTCGTTAGCCTCGGATGCGGTGAGGTGTTGAGGTAGATGCCATTATTGCGAACTTAATGAACAAGCAGATCAAGCCGGATTGTGTGTGAAAAAATGGATTACATATATAGATAGACAGTCGCTTGCATGCAATACCATTCCCGCGAACTATACGTTAAGATATTAATGAGTTGCCTGCAAAGGATTCCCGATATGCAGCGCGAATATTTTTATGGATATAATGGAGGAGTGTGTATGAACAAGTCAACGTTTCTGAATAAATCAACGATACTATTTTTGAGTGGAGCTGTAGTGGGGTCTTTGATTACCGCTTATGTTACAAGTAGTCATGAAGAGTCCGTTTCTTTTTCTGGCCAGCAAACCACGGATGACCAGCTGCGTAAGTTCGCAGAGATCACTGCAAACTTGACTGCCACAGCGGGGGCATTGAAAAATTCTGCGGAAACCTTAAGCTCTTTGACGTTACCAATTACCCTGATAAAAGATAAACAAGCATCTTTACCGTCATCCCAAGGCAACGCAGTCGATGCGAAGCAGATGTCGAATAATGATGTCCAACCGCAGCCAGCGGCCAAACCTGAACAACCGACGCGGAAACAGATAGAGCGGTTTAACAAGATCAGGAGCAAGTTGTCCGATGCCGCCAATAATCATTCCGCACCGCTGAGTGTCTTGATGCAAGAGGCGAGCGATCTGACTCCTCAGCAGCGTCAGGAATTAACCAACGAAGCAATGGAAATGATCAAGCGCGGACAGCTCAGAGCAGAGCAGTTTGTACAATTACCGGGTTCTTGAGTTATCAAGCTTAGCAAAGGGAAAGCCGGGATTGTGAAAATACCGAATAGCGTGAGCCGCCTGTCCTGATAATCAACTAATATTTGTCCCGTTGGCTTGGTACGTTTGTTTATAGACAGTTCAAGCCGACGGCGTTTCTTTATCAAAGGTCAACGCAATGATCTGGCGATCCACGACGCCATTGTGCAAGCCCGGTTGCTCCGAAATACGGATGTGTGGAAATGAAAAATCTGACTTGGAGTGAGATAGCCCAACATAACAGTACCCAGGATTGTTGGATCGTCGTGGATGGTGGGGTCTATGACGTGACGGAGTGGGTATCGAAACATCCTGGCGGGGAGATGCTCGCCATCCTTGCGGGCGAAGACGCCTCGGCGATGTATCACAGCAGTCACTTGCGCGACATTACGCCAATGCTCGAAAAATTCCGCATCGGTGTCGTGCAGGATTACGCAGCGGATTTCGAAACTTATAATGACATATTTCTAATCACCTTAAAGCAACGGGTGTATGACTGCTTCATTACATCCGGCATTGATTACCGAAGCAGTAGCAAAAACCGCAAATCCGTCGCCTTGACAGCACTGCTGTTGTTTACCTGCTGGGGGTGTATGTATCTGTTGCCACCTTGGGGTGTTCTGGCTGCCATTATCATGGGCCTGGCGACGTGCTCATTGATTGGTTCCTTCGGTCACGAGCGTATCCACGGCAATTTACCTAATGCAACGCAGAACCAAGGTGTCGTTTCACGGCACGCTGATGATGTGCTGTGGGGCTTGTTCATTCCGATGATGCCAGAACGTTTCTTTCAATATGAACATATTAAACATCATCTTTATTCAATGCACCCGCAGCAGGACTATGACGTCTTTGCCCTGAAAAATTTTGTGCGACTGTCAGGCGAACTGCCACTGAGACGTTATCAAGCTTTCCAACATTTCTATGCGCCCTTGGTGTACGCGAATTATATTTTTCTACAGATTATCGGCGGCTATACCAATACTTTTTTTCAGAAACGGGATTTACTGGCCGACAAGGGGGTGTTATCCAGCATCATCGTCATGTCGACCGTGGCGCTCATTTTTCATATCGCCATCCCGATTTATCTGACCAATGTCTGGTGGGTGTTGCTGTGCGCATCAGTATACTTTTCCACCTGGCAGCTCGCGATATACCTGACTTCCGGTGTTCCGCATATGACGGATGCAAAGGCTGTAAAGGTGAAACACACTTCATGGGCCAACTATGTCTGCAGCACCACTAAAAATCTCAAGTGTGGAAACCGATTTTATGATTGGTTAACCGGGGGACTGAATTATCATCTCGTGCATCATTTACTGCCGTCGATACCAAGGGAACATCTCCCCGCCGTGAGTCATATCGTTGAGCAAACGTGTGTGGAATTCGGCTATCCGTTTCATACGTACGATAGTTTCTGGCACTATTTTCGCGATCACTACCATTTCCTTCTGGATTTAGGAAGGGCGGATGTACCGCATAACATCTAAATTAATAATTTAGTGGCGTCGAGCGGGCGATATTGAAATAAATGTAGATGCGCTAACCAAACTTCTCTCTGCACACAGTCGAACATTAAGTAATCAAATACCGAAGAATTAATATCGATTTCATCGTGGCGACAAAGAAGGGCAAAAAAATACCCTGAAGTGTATCTTTAGTCACTGAAAAAAAGACAAGGGCAGTTTATGGTTACCCTACGATACTTCAAAAAAATAATGGGTACCATAGGGATGGGTAATATGCTGAATCGATGCATAGGAAATCGCGTTAAGCGCGGGCCGATTTTCAAGTCACCATTACCAGGCAGGGTAGTGGTGCCGACAGTGACGCTCGCAGCCACTGTACCGTCACTTAACTGCTGCAATGATCGCCGCACGTCGCTATCGGCAGTTATCGCATCCTCCATCAATGCTCAACTGCTTAACTCGATACAACAACTTCCAGCGCCGTCAGCAAAAGTTTCACTGACCAGCAACACTGGACTCGGTAGCTTACGCACAGAATTTTATCCTGATAAACCCCTTGCAGCGGTGGCTGAGTTAATCGGTCTCTCACTCACGGCACGTTGCACAATGAAAAATGCTGTAGAAGTAAAAAATTGCAATTTAGGTCATTAATGACAATAAGGTGATGAATATGCACACATTGCGGAAATACCTGTGTTACGTGCTGAGTTTATGTATGTCAATTAGTTCCCTCCCTGCATTTGCGCAGCACGCGGTACCATTACCTAAAGGTTTACAGAAAGTTGAATTGACTGACACTGCACTCGCTGCTGCTGTCGGTGGCAGTGGTAGTCTGGATGCCGTCATGACCGATTACAAGTTGGGTGGCACCAAGGCAGAAGCGGTGGTCGCCAACCGCACCAATCTTTATTGTGATTATCAATTAAATCTCGTCGATCTGAATGGTGTTATCGTGCAGACACTGGCATCCGGTACGTTGGCGCCCAATAAAGCGGCAGTGATAAAAGGAACCCCACCGGCGGGGGGTACCAACAATCGCTATATTCAAGCGCGTATTTTCTCAACCGGCCTGCCCGGACTGGAATCGAAAGATTCATCGTTTGCGGCAAAATCGGTAGATTCGGACGGCGACGGCATCACTGATGCTAACGAAGTCCTCTATGGCCTGAATCCGTATGACGCAACCGATGCAACAAAGGATATCGATGGTGATGGCCTGACGAATATTCAAGAAATTAATACCCATCATACAAATCACACGTTGGCAGACACAGATGGTGACGGCATCAAAGATGGTGATGAAATAAAATATGCTTTGAATCCGCTGAACAGCGCTGACGCCGGTCTTGATCCGGATCGTG
>JANNJI010000493.1:0-6641 GCA_031405795.1 Gammaproteobacteria bacterium | reverse complement strand
TCCATGCAGGAAGTGTTTCGTGCCATTGGCCGGTTATCACGTTCCAATATCACGGTACTGATCAATGGTGAATCCGGCACCGGCAAGGAATTGGTTGCCCAGGCGCTGCACAAACACAGCCCACGTGCCGGCAAACCATTTATAGCGCTTAACATGGCGGCGATTCCCAAAGACCTGCTCGAATCCGAATTGTTTGGCCATGAAAAAGGCGCCTTCACCGGCGCACAAAACGCCCGGCAAGGCCGCTTTGAACAAGCCGATGGTGGCACTCTATTCCTGGACGAAATCGGCGATATGCCGCCGGAATTACAAACACGGCTGTTGCGCGTATTGCAAGACGGTACATTTTATCGTGTCGGTGGTCACAGCCCGATTAAAGTCGATGTCCGTATCATTGCCGCCACGCATCAGAATTTGGAAAAATGTGTTAACGATGGATTATTCCGCGAGGATTTGTTTCATCGACTCAATGTCATCCGTATCCACATCCCGCCGCTGCGCGAACGTCAGGAAGACATTGTCGTGCTCGCAAAATATTTCTTAAACCGTGCGGGTAAAGAATTAAATGTCGAAACCAAGGCCCTCGACAAAGAAAGCGAACAGTATTTAAGCCGCCTGCCATGGCCGGGTAACGTACGGCAACTGGAAAACACCTGTCGCTGGCTCACCGTGATGTCGCCCGGACAGGTTATCCATAGCGCCGACCTGCCGATGGAGTTGCAAGAAAACAGGGTTGAACAAAACAAAACCGGTGATTGGATCGAAGTGTTACGCCGTTGGGTTGAGCGTCAGCTGGCGCAAGGGGATATCGGTATCTTAGAGCGTGCCACACCGCAATTTGAACGCGTGATGATCGAAACTGCCTTGCGTAAATCCGGTGGCCGTCGTCAAGACGCTGCAAAATTACTCGGCTGGGGCCGCAACACCCTCACCCGCAAGATCAAAGAGCTGGGCATGGAAGAGCAGGTGTAAATAATTCAGTTAACGCGGTTGTGCCTTTTGCATCCAGGCAAGGTACGCGGGCGCCTCGGGAGTATTTTCCGCAGGCGACCAAGGCGCAAAGTCTGCTGCTGGGGTTGGCAGGTAGGCGCCTTCTTTGATTTCCAACGCCACGGTGGCAGATTGCTTGCAGACATACGCATGCCAGGTATTGGGTGGAATCTCCACCGCACGTGTGGTGATCGGTGACATCACAACTCGTTGCTGGATTTCTCCGGCGTCATCAAAAATTAGTAAATCTATTTCGCCTGCTAAAACCAGAAAAAATTCCCATTTATGCGCTTCCACATGCCGGTGCGGGCGCATATAGGTGCCGGGTTCCGTGGCAATGAATAAGCGTTGCACTGAAGCGTCCAGAGTGTCATGTACATTCAGGTGGGCGCGCTGCCGGTCAACGCTGGCTGCCTTGAGTGTTAATTGATGGAGGGCAGTGGCAGTAATTATTTTTGTCATGGGTATCCTCTCGAAGACAAGTGTGCGGCTAGGGTATGTTTGTCCAATGTTTCACGCGCTCCATCACGGTGACCGGCGGAATAACCCCGCCTTTGCTGAGGATCACCCCCACCGACGTGCCCTCCGCGACAACACGCTCACCAACTATAAAAGTGTGGGCCGTAAAAAACGATCGGTCATCCCAACCGGTCACGTCCATCGAGACCTGGTATTTCTGAAAGGGCCGTAGTGCCTTTTTATATTTCACCGTGTGTTCGGCAATAACGGGTATCCATTTCTCTTTTAGCATAGTCTTGGCCAGTCCCGTGCGGATAAACATATCAATGCGGGTCAGATCGCAAATTGTCAGATACCGGCCGTTATTCATGTGAAAATTGATATCCAGATCATTGGGGAGCACGTGTAGCGATAACGCGTTTTTTGGTTTTTCTATCGGCAGTCTTGGTTTAAAAACCGAGGCAAACAATATAAACAACATCCTTACGATCAGACTCATTCTTTACTCCTGAGTAACCGGTATTTCACTATATAAACAATAACACGTCCCACATCTTTGTGAGCCGTCATTGGTTGTTTTCCTCTGAAATAGCGCCAACCCCAAAAACATCGGTAACAGGTATTTCAATATAGAGCTTGGATGCGGCTGCAATGTGGTTTGGCGCGTGAGTCAGGAACGCCAGCAATAGTTCGTTTACTTCTCTGTCAGTCAGATTGTTTGGATTGGCACAAAACTCGCTGTAACGCGCGAGTTCCTGAAGCCAATCAGTCATGTGAAACGCCACGTCATGCGCGACGTGTTCCGGTAGTTTGTTTTTATTAATTGCAACTTCTATAATGCGATCGGCGATTAATTTTGTATCGAATGTCACGATGTCTCCTTGACTAAACCTGCTGGCCTAGCGGCCTACAATTATTAGAACCCCGGCAGTGATAGCAAGGACAGCCATTAAAGTACTCAGCCCGGAGAAGCCAAGATTGAGCAGGGGCACTAACCCAACTAGGATAAGCCAGATAGCCAACAACAGCATACCAATGTTTCTTGTCACTTTCATTTGCAGACTCCTTTATAAAAATTGCTCAAATAATGAAACGGGGGGGCACCTTAACGTCGACATAAGGGACGCGACGTCAGGAGCGCCTGGGTGAACACAGCGAATGACTCGATGCCTCTATCATATACTATGCCCTTTTTCTAACATTTGTACGCCGGTTAATGCACTTTCTCAGCTTGATCAAAGACAACTTCAGGTGGAGCTTCAATAATAATTGATGTAGTTATAGTCCGTGCGTCCATTATGAGTTGAAGGCGAGCTTCGAGCGGCGCTGAGCCGGCCTGATAACCGCATAGGTGTGCGAGCTCTGAGAAACAAAGGTAGAAACTTAGGCTGGGAAAACAGGCCATCTTCGGCAGCAAATCTGCTTAGTAGCGACGCCTTAGTTCAGTATTTTAACAAACAGCGTTATTGTGATGGGTAAATGCCAAAACCTTATATACCGGCTACAGCTGGGCAATTCTGTGATATTGATCTCGGAAATACCGCTCCAGTACCGAGGGTGTCGTTGGAAACAAGGTGTTCGCAACTTCATGTTAGCCGGGTAATAACCGCTACTATAAAAGAATAACAACATATCGGCTGGCTAGAGGCTCTACCGTTGCCGGTGAAGGCAGTGGCGAAACAGGCGGAGAAAAACAATCCGTGTCATGTGCGTATGGACGTCCAGGTATGAAAGGCTAAAACGATGCGGCAGGCTGAACAAAATACAAGTGCAGCGACAAAGAGCGGCGCGACGGCGCCAACGGCGCAGTCTGCCAGTGAAAAAAGGCTGTATTTGTCCTGCATGGAGTTGAGTATCAGCCAGCTCAACATAATTGTTCGGCAGATGTTTGATAACGCCGACAAAACACTGTCTGCGTTCGCTGAAAAACCTGCTCAGGCCGATGGCTCAACAGAATACGCGGATGCAATGCGCTTGGTGCGCCAGCAGCATGACAGCCTGGAAAACAGTTTTCTGGATTTGGTGAAACAAAACTTTACCGACACGCACGCCGCAAAAAAAACAGCAGATATCGATTTTACTAAAATATCATTGGAAGGGATCTGCCTTGTCGAAGAAGTTGATCTGGAAGAATCCATTGCGATAAAAAACATGATCAGCAGGATTCGCCATCAATACGCGGAAGACATTGCCGCCTTGGATAAACGGCTGGCGCTATTGCTGCATGATACCGATTGGGATGAAAACAATAATCCATTAGGACCGGAAAAACTGTGTCACGCCTTTGCCAAAGTGACGAGTAGCCTGGCGGCCGGGCCGAAGATCAGTTTGATCATCTTAAAATATTTTGAAACCCACATGCTCAATAGTCTGGAGCCACTGTATCTGGCAGTAAACCAGCTTTGCATTGATGCCGGGGTGTTACCTCGAATCAAACTGACAATAAACAAAACACCTGACCAACTCTCCGCGCCCCGATCAGGTACAGGTCAATCCGGTTCCGCAGGTGACAACGTTATGTCGCCGGGCCAGCACAGCGCATCAACCGCAACGATGGACACCTCACTGTCCTGTTTGCATACTTTATTGAGCCAGTATCGGCAGGCTAACTATGCGGGATATCCCGCAGGCAGCAACGCTCCGCCGATGCCGGGCGATCAACGCAGCGCACTACAGCATCCGGTAAATTTCAACATGAGTGGCGCAATGTTTAATGGCAGTCAAGTGACGGTGTCCACCAGCACTGAGCTGGCGGCCATCTTGTCGGGTATGCAGCTCATCAATACACAGCAGGGAAATAATGTTGCCATCGGTATACAAGCTGGGGATGCAACGCTGGCAATTCCACGCGGTGGCTTAAAACAACAGGTGCTGGCAAACCTGGAAAAACAAGGCCAGATTACATCAGCGTTACAACCACTTGATAATGATGTCATCGACATTGTCTCGATGTTGTTTGAATATATTCTGGATGACGATAATATTCCTGATGCAGCTAAGGCGCTGTTGGGGAAATTACAGATCCCGTTGCTCAAGGCGGCGATCCTGGACAAGGAATTTTTTGCGAGCAAAGACCATCCAGCACGTACTTTGCTTAATGAAATGGCCAAGTCAACACTTGCCATTACGAATACGTGCAGTGAAGAAGATGCAGCGCTACTTATCACTGAGCTAAAACGAGTTGTCGATAAGATCATTACCGGGTTTGCCGACGATCTGGCGATCTTTGTCACCTTGCTTGAAGAGTTTCAAGCTTTTATGGCACGCCAGACCGCGGTGGAGACGATTGTTCAAAGAAAAGTAGCCGCCAAGGCGAAACAGAAAGAGAGCTATACGCTTGCCAAGCAATGGGTTGATGATTCACTCAATGCGGCATTGCAGCAACGCAATTTGCCAGCAGCGGTGATGGACATTATCTTGGGGCCGTGGCAACAGGTCATGCTCAAGACTTACCTCAATCAGGGCCAGGATAGTGATACCTGGAAGAATCAGTTACGGTTCATCGAAATACTGGACTGGTCGATCCAGCCAAAACAAATCTCGATGGATCGGGCCAAATTGGCCAGTGTCATTTACCATCTGGTCAGTACCTTACGCAATGGTCTTGACACCATTGGTGTCCCCGCCGATGAGATCACGCGGACGCTGACACAATTGGAACCGTATCATCTTGCCAGCATCAAAGGCTTGCGGCATCAGAATTCCACAAACACAAATGGCGTCATCGACCCCGTGCCCGGTGCGGAGCTAACAACGCAATTCTTATATCCACCCACACAGGTCAACCAGGACAAAGTAACAAGCAGCCAGAAGGACACGACCGGTGTCGCGGTGGAAATGACATTGGACGAAATCAACGGTGCCATCTATGAAATGGAGGCGCAATTGGCCGCGCTGACGCAATATGAGGAACAACTGACGCAGGAGAGCGAATCGGCCGCTACAAATGTAGACGTAAAATATAGAGACTTCATGGATGATATTGTCATGTCCGGGGATGGAACGCGGAGTATCGAGCAGCTGGATCAAACGCAGGATAAATTTCTGGAGCAGGCAAAACAGCTCGAACAAGGGAAATGGGTTGAGTTCAGCGGCAAGGATAAGCGCAAGGTGCGTGGTAAATTGGCCTGGAAATCCGAGTTACTCGGTGAATATACTTTTCTGGACTGGAATACAGCGTCGTCGCCGACAAAACCCTCTACGGCCTCGCCGCTGATTTGCGTCGCGGCACTGCCACGATCATTAATGATATACCGATCATGGATCGCGCATTATCGGCCGTGATGCAAACCCTCACGGGTAATGCAAAACACTAACAGCGATGGGTTTCTCAATCGCGTTTTGCTATACAACCTCAGTGTGCAAATTCAGCGACGGTTATCTCAGCCACGATGCCTGACAAAGTTCGGCGGTTGCAAAAAGCAGGGATAAATTTTCTTCGGGGACATATACCTCCACCGCCTTTCCCTTGGTTTCTGCTAATTCGTTCGACGTCACTGTAAAACCTCTCCCGCGCATGAATTCGATAAACGCATGCGGGTCATTGATGTCGGCAAGAGCTGGGATTTTTCGCTTAAGGCTTTCGATTCCCATGCATTCACCGTGTCGCGCCATCAGGAACCACTGTTGCGCCGAAACGGTAAGAGGAAAAACACAGCCGATAAATACTGCGTTGAGTATTACGACAATAGGTTTGGTCAAACAAGTCATAGCATCACTCCACTGCGTTAATGGATTTTTTAACCTCGCCTGATGATGCGTTCTGCTATTGATGGCAGCATGCGGTACAAAATAAATAGTAGCTTGGTTTTCGCAATCCGTATTTCATACCGGTCGGCTTCGATGCCTCGCAATGCCTCTGCCGCCAACGCCGCGGGGGAAATTTTGCCTTTTCCCCTGCCTGTGGTCATGGCGGTATCCACCAGCGCGGGAATAATCTCGAAGACTTTAACCGGGGTGCTTTCCAGCTGGTATCGCAGCGCTTTGGTGAAGTTGTGCATGGCGGCTTTCGTCGCGCCATAAATGGGCGCGCTTTGTTTGGGGATCAGTGCCAGGGCGGAAGTGATATTTATAATCGCGGCATGAGGGCGGCGCAGGAGCGCCGGTAAAAAGCGATCCGAGAGTTTGACCTGAGCGAGAAAATTGATGTTTACTTCCTCGTCGATGAGCGCCGCGTGGTTTGTTGTGTCCGA
>JANNJI010000492.1:0-8197 GCA_031405795.1 Gammaproteobacteria bacterium | reverse complement strand
ATGGCGCTGACCTTCGGCTATGGGCGCACATTACTCCAGCCAAACGTGATCGAGCGCGCATTTGGGTTGCGGGTGGTTTTGAACGCGGTTGATGAGAATAGCCTCCAGCGACGTGCAACTCGCGCCGGACGGCCGCGTGTTGGAAGCCTTGAGTGAACATCTTTGTCAGGGTTGGCTGGAAGGTTACCTGCTCACCGGCCGCCATGGGTTTTTCTCCTGCTACGAAGCCTTCATTCACATCATCGATTCCATGTTCAATCAACACGCCAAGTGGCTCAAGGTCGCACGCCAGGTTCCTTGGCGGCGACCCATCGCGTCCTTGACCTACCTGCTGACATCGCATGTGTGGCAACAAGACCACAATGGTTTCAGTCATCAAGACCCCGGCTTTATCGACCATGTGGCGAACAAAAAAGCCGACGTCATCCGCGTGTATCTGCCACCCGATGCCAACACCTTGCTCTCGGTAGTCGATCATTGTTTGCGCAGCCGGCATTACGTCAATGTCATCGTGGCCGGCAAGCAGCCCGCAGCGCAATGGCTAGACATGGATGCCGCGATCACACATTGCAGCGCCGGGTTAGGCATTTGGAAATGGGCGACTAATGACGAGGGCGGCGAGCCCGATGTGGTAATGGCCTGCGCGGGTGATGTACCCACGCTTGAGACGCTGGCGGCGGTGGATCTACTGCGACAATATCTGCCGGAACTCAAGATACGCGTCATCAACGTGGTGGACTTGATGGCGCTGCAGCCGCAGAGTGAACATCCCCATGGTTTAAGCGATGTCGATTTCGACGCTTTATTCACCCAAGATAAGCCCATCGTCTTCGCTTACCATGGCTATCCCTCGCTGATACACCAGTTTACCTATCGCCGAACCAACCAGAAAAATCTGCACGTTCGCGGCTATAAAGAAGAAGGCACCACCACCACGCCCTTCGACATGGCGGTGCTCAACGAGATCGACCGCTTCCACTTGGCCATGGATGTGGTTGATCGGGTGCCGAGTTTGGGTTCACGCGCCGCTCACGCCAAACAGTTTCTGCGTGACAAACTACTCGACCACAAGTCCTACATCAAGGTACATGGTGAAGATATGCCGGAAATCCTTAATTGGAAGTGGCGGCATGTATAAGCTTAAGACAAGATTTAGACCATCTGCGATCAATCGCCTGGGTTTACGCCTTCGCTGATGGCCGCAATCAGTGTTTTGTGACGGCGACAAAGCAAGTTATTTTCCGATCCTGTTTTATGAAGATTTAATGATCTAAACGGAGCGCATGTTAATGAAAACAGAAAAAATCAAAAATACAACAAACTCAAAAGTGTACCTGATTGGCAGTGGTATCGCTTCACTGGCAAGCGCCGTCTATCTTATTAATGACGCGGGCATGCCTGGCGGAAACATACATATTCTAGAGCAGGACGACATTGTCGGCGGGGCCTGCGATGGCGCCGGTGATCTCGAAGAAGGATTTGTTGTGCGCGGCGGCAGGATGCACGAAGAGCATTACGTTTGTTACTGGGACTTATTGTCAAACATCCCTTCTTATGGCGATCCCGATATTTCCGTTAAGGATGAAACATTTGAATTTAATATGAGGTTTGTTTCCAATGCGCAGGCACGCTTGCTTAAGGACGGAAAAAAAGTAGACGTGTCAACTTTTGGGTTATCGTTAAATGATCAGATGGATTTACTAAAGTTGACATTCGTTTCCGAAAGCTCATTAGGCGGTAAACGTATTGAGGACTGGTTCAGTCAAGGTTTTTTCGAGACCAATTTCTGGTTCATCTGGACTTCCATGTTCGCGTTTCAGAAGTGGAGCAGTTTGGCCGAAATGCGACGCTACATGAAACGATTCATCCACCTTGTGGACGGATTGCACCGGCTCGGTGGTGTGATGCGAACCAAATACAACCAATACCACTCGGTTATTTTGCCACTGCAAAAATATTTAAAAGAAAGAAATGTTAATTTTTACATGAACACACAGGTTATCGATATTGATTTCAATCTATCTTCAGATAAAAAAACAGCTACGGTCTTACATATAGTCGACACAACAAGAGTAGAAGACGAGATAGTTATCGGTGCAGGCGATTATGTTTTTATGACCAACGGATCAATTACCGAGAGCTCAGATAATGGCTCATGGAGCAAGCCCGCAGTATTGAAAGAAAAATCAACATCAGGCGCATGGATGCTTTGGGATAAAATCGCCAAAAAAGATGCGGCGTTTGGCAAGCCAGGCGTATTCAGCGATAACATTGATTTGCAAAAATGGTATTCATTTACGGCCACACTAAAAGACACAACATTTCACGATTATATGGAGAACTTTTCAGGCAACGTGGATGGAACGGGAGGATTGATTACGCTTGTTGATTCTAATTGGCTGATGTCAATTGTAATAGCCAGACAACCGCATTTTCCAAACCAACCGGATGATGTAAAGGTATTTTGGGGTTACGGCTTATACCCTGACAGAAAGGGGAATTACGTCAATAAAAAAATGTCGGCGTGTACAGGTGAAGAAATGCTGGACGAATTATGGCATCACCTTAAAGTTCAGGATTTAATGAAACCAATTGTTGCATCAGGGAAAATAAATTGTATACCGGTAGCAATGCCATTTGTAGACAGTGTATTTATGCCCCGTACATTGGGTGATCGTCCTGATGTTTTACCAAAAGGAACAACTAACTTTGCGTTCCTGGGGCAGTTTGCTGAATTACCTGATGATTGTGTATTTACAGTCGAATATTCTGTGCGGAGCGCTCAAACAGCGGTTTATGGGCTTTTTCAGACGGGCAAGGATGTTCTGCCAATATATAATTCAATCCATAAACCTGAAGTGTTAATTAATGCGGTGAAAGCAATGAGAAGATAGTTAAAAATCGGCACAAGCTGCCAATACCCTCGCACGCACCCCGCCGAAGGTAAGCCGCGTCAGATAAGTAACCACTTACCTTTAATATCCGGGTGATACTGCCCTTGCCATACCACATATAGGGCCCACCTCCCCCTCTTGAGGGTTACTTAGCCTCTTGATTTGCGTAGAATAGGCGGCTGATTTTTGGTGACCGGGGTGCGTGGGGCTTATCGATAACCCCAGGCCCTGGCTCGAAACCTATTCAATTTTGCCACGTTAAGGAGCAATTATGTCTGCCAACCATCCGGTTATCGCCGTGACCGGTTCTTCGGGCGCCGGCACCACCACGGTGAAGAATGCCTTTCAACACATTTTCTTCCGCGAGAAGATCAATCCTCTCATTATTGAAGGTGATAGCTATCATCGCTATGACCGTGCATCAATGAAAAAAGCGATTGAAGAATATGCGGCCAAAAACAAACAAATCAGCCATTTCGGCCCGGAGGCCAATCATTTCGATACCCTGGCAGACACCTTCAAAATATATGGTGAGACGGGCAAATGCCGCCGTCGTTATTACCTGCACAGTGAGGCGGAGGCCGCCGAACACAATGCACGGCTGGGCACACAATTAACCCCCGGCCAATTCACCCCGTGGGAAGATATTACGGAAAAAACCGACTTATTGTTTTATGAAGGGTTGCATGGTGGCGTGGTGGACGGTGGAGTGGATGTCGCCAAATTTGTCGACATGCTGGTGGGTGTGGTACCAATTGTGAACCTGGAATGGATTCAAAAAATCCACCGTGACAATGCGCAACGCGGTTATTCCGCTGAAGCCATTGTCGATACCATTTTGCGCCGCATGGAAGATTATATTCATTTCATCACGCCGCAATTCTCGCGCACGGATATTAACTTTCAACGCGTGCCGACGGTGGACACCTCCAATCCGTTCATTACGCGTGACATCCCAACCCCGGATGAAAGTTTTATCGTGATCCGTTTCCGCAAGCCACAAAACATCGACTTCCCGTATTTGTTGAGAATGATCCAGGACTCCTTCATGTCACGACCCAACACCATTGTGGTACCCGGCGGCAAGATGGGATTTGCGATGGAAATGATCCTCAATCCGCTGATTCGTGACTTGGTGGAAAAAAAACGCAAGGGCGGCAAATAAGCTCGCTGTAAAAAAAGCCGGGACCACCCGGCTTTTTTTACCTGTTATTCATGAACCACCAACAACCTTAACTAACGAGTCAGCACACCCGTATGGATCGTTTCCTGCTCGCTCACAGCTCGCAAAAAAATGTCAGTCAGGCCATTGAAGAATGCCTGACACAACTTGGCGCTATCCCAGCGACCACCACCCTGGGTTTTATCTATGTCACGGATGAACACGCCGCGCAACTGACCTTTATCCTGGACAATCTCAAGAAACGCACCGCTGTGCCGCACTGGGTGGGCACGATTGGTGCGGGCGTGTGTTGCACACGCCATGAGTATTTACAGCAACCGGCCATTGTGATGCTGCTAACGGATATTCCTCGCGAACATTTTCATCTCTTTAGCAGTGTTGAGCACTTACCGGCGCGTCTGCCCGGCAATGGCGTGCATGTGGCGGTAGTACACGGTGACCCCCGTAACGGCCAGATGCCCAAATTGATTCAACAAATACCCGAGCGGATCGGCAATGGTTATCTGATTGGTGGCCTCACCTCGGCGAGTAATCTGTATTATCAAATTGCCGATGAGCTCAGTGAAGGCACTTTGTCCGGCGTGATTTTTGATGATCACGTACCTATTGTCACCGGCCTGACGCAAGGCTGTACCCCGTTGGGCAAGGTACATCAATTGACCCAGTGCGATGGCAATATCGCCGTGACCATCAACCACCGTCCCGCCTTGGACGTATTAAAAGAAGAGATCGGTGAGGTCTTGTCGCGTGATTTGTCGCGTATCAGTGGTTATATCTTTGCCGGGTTTCCGGTGCAGGAAGCAGATACGGGCGATTACCTGGTGCGTAATATCATCGGTATTGATCCCAACAGCGGTGCCATCGCCATCGGTGAATATCTGACAGTTGATTCGCCAATCATGTTTTGCAAACGTGACCGCAATTCTGCGGAAGAAGATTTACGTCGCATGGTGGATAAAGTCCATGCACGCGCGAGTTTGAAGATCAAAGGTGGCTTGTATTTTTCCTGCCTGGGTCGCGGCCAACACATGTTCGGCAGCCCCTCGCGAGAAATGGAATTGATCGCTGATCGCCTCGGCGATATCCCGTTGGTAGGCTTTTATGCCAACGGTGAAATATCCGGTAATCGATTGTATGGTTACACCGGGGTGTTAGCGTTGTTTACCTGAAAAGGGACAAAGTATTTAATCAATAACACGTCTGTCTATGCAACAAAAGGAAGTCATAATGAGTAACTGTATATTCTGCAAAATCGCCAACGGCGAAATAAAGAGTGAGCTGGTGTACCAGGACGACGAGGTCGTGGCCTTTCGCGATCTGAATCCGCAGGCGCCGCACCATATCCTCTGTATTCCGCGCCAGCACGTGGCCACCGCCAACGACTTCCAGCCCGAGCAAGCGGCGGTGATCGGCAAGTTGGTGCTGGCGGCGGCGAAAATTGCCAAGCAGTTGCAGGTCGATGAGGAAGGTTACCGCTTGGTGATGAACTGCAATCGTATGGCTGGCCAGACCGTATTTCATGTGCATTTGCACCTGTTGGCTGGCCGCGCCATGCGTTGGCCGCCAGGCTAAAACAACCACAACAATCGCTGTTTTCGTAAGGGGCAAGGGATACGAAATGAGGACAAGCCCCTGAAAAAAGCCGAAAAGTTGTCGCTGTCACACAAATTTAATCTTTTTCAGCGTCACATATCCCTAGTCCCTAAGCCTGATTTGCCGGTATAATGCGCGACTTTTGTTAACCTCCTAGGCAGTTCCATGATCCATAAGTTACGCAATATCGCGATTATCGCGCACGTCGATCACGGCAAAACCACGCTCGTCGATCAGCTATTAAAACAATCCGGCACCTTTGCCGCCCACCAGCAAATGGGCACGCGGGTGATGGACTCCAATGTATTGGAAAAAGAACGCGGCATTACCATTTTGGCCAAGAACACCGCGCTGGTGTGGACGGATTACCGCATTAACATTGTCGACACCCCCGGCCATGCTGACTTCGGTGGTGAAGTGGAGCGCGTGTTGTCGATGGTCGATTCCGTTTTACTATTAGTCGATGCGGTGGATGGACCGATGCCACAAACCCGCTTTGTCACCCGTAAGGCCTTCGCGCAAGGTTTGAAACCCATCGTGGTAATTAATAAAGTCGATCGCCCCGGTGCCCGTCCGGAATGGGTGTTGAACCAAACTTTTGATCTGTTCGACAAACTCGGCGCCACAGATGAGCAACTCGATTTCCCCGTGGTGTATGCCTCAGCGTTACATGGCTATGCCGGTTTAACCTCGGATGTACGCAGTGGCGACATGACCCCCTTGTTTGAAACCATTGTCAAATACGTTTCCGCCCCGAAAGTCGATGTGGATGGTCCGTTCCAAATGCAGGTATCGACACTGGCGTATTCCAGTTATGTCGGCGCCATTGCGATTGGCCGCATCTCCCGTGGCAAGATCAAGCCCGGCAAAAGTATCAGCGTCGTTGACGATGCGGGCAAAGTTCGCACTGGCCGTGTCTTGCAAGTACTCGGTTTTCATGGCTTGGATCGGCATGAAGTGGATGAAGCCAACGCCGGCGATATCGTTGCGATTACCGGTATCGAGGCCCCACAAATCTCCAACACCTTTTGTGATCCCTCGAAGATAGAAGCATTGCCGCCGCTGACCGTGGATGAACCCACTGTCACCATGACCTTTGAAGTCAACAATTCGCCGTTTGCCGGTAAAGACGGTAAGTACATCACCAGTCGCCAGATCCGTGATCGCCTCAATCGCGAATTAATTCATAACGTCGCACTGCGTGTGGAAGATACCGGCAGCCCGGATAAATTCCGCGTCTCCGGCCGTGGTGAATTACACTTGAGCGTGCTCATCGAAACCATGCGCCGTGAAGGTTTTGAATTAGGTGTATCACGCCCGCAAGTGATTATCAAAGAAATCGATGGCGTCGTTAATGAACCCTTTGAAACGGTGACACTGGATGTTGAATCACAGCATCAGGGCACGGTTATGGAAAAACTGGGACTGCGCAAAGGTGATTTGCTGAACATGGACCCCGATGGTAAAGGCCGGGTGCGTTTGGATTATATGATCCCCTCGCGCGGCCTGATTGGTTTCCGTACCGAGTTTCTTACCGCCACCGCCGGTACCGGTCTGCTGTATTCGACCTTTGATCATTACGGTCCGATCAAAAAAGGCGAATTGGCAAATCGTGTCAATGGCGTGATGATCTCCAATGGTCAGGGCACCTCGGTGGGCTTCGGTCTGTTTAATCTGCAAGAACGTGGCCGTCTGTTTATCGGTCCAGGCGAAGAATTGTATGAAGGCATGATCGTCGGCATTCACTCGCGGGATAATGATCTGGTCGTCAATCCGATGAAAGCGAAACAGCTGACCAACATGCGCGCCTCCGGCACCGATGAAAACATCATCCTGGTGCCACCCATTCGCTTGACGCTGGAACAATCGCTCGAATTCGTGAATGACGACGAATTAGTGGAAGTCACCCCGCATAACCTGCGCCTGCGCAAACGTTACCTGAAAGAAAACGAACGCAAACGCTTCGAACGCAGCAGCGCCAGTAACGCCTGATATCTTCAGTAAATAATACCGGGGACAGAAAACATTCTGTCCCCACCACTGGCCTCTTTCACTAAATAACGCTATTCGTGAATGGCAACCAATTTCTAGCGTTCCAGCTCCTGCGCCATCACCTGAATGCCGCCATTGAGCACGCTGGCGTTGTAACCGTTTTGTGCCAGCAGGAAAGCGGCTGCACTGCTGCGGCGACCGGTGCCGCAATAACAAATATAATTTTTGGTTTTGTCCAACTCACTCATACGCATGCGCATTTCGTGCAAGGGAATATTCAGCGCCTTGCGCATACGGCTATGACGAAATTCCTTGGCGTGTCGTACGTCCAGCCACGTTGCGCCTTTGTTGACACGGGCGCGTGCTTCATCAGCAGATACCCGATTGAGTAACGGCTCTTTGAGCAGATGATTAAAATCGTCTTTCGCCAGACGCATTACCATGCCATCCGATGACATGGTAACCGTGGCGTTGCGCGAGCCCCCGGAAACCAATGCCTCCTCACCAAAGCTGGCGCCGGGCTGCAGGTTAGCCA
>JANNJI010000491.1:0-7004 GCA_031405795.1 Gammaproteobacteria bacterium | reverse complement strand
GGCGCCATCCGCAGCCATCCGTTTATCTTTCAGGAGATGCAAGCGGTCAATGAATCTGAAGTCGACTGGGATGTGTCGTTGAAAAAATTCGACCGTGCCTTCTTTGGACATATGGGATTTTTTATTCGCAACATCTTTCGGTCATTCTTTCACGGCCTGACCGCGGGTCATTTTGCCATTTCCGGATCACAGCGGCCAATGCAGCGCTATTATCAAAAACTCACGCGCATGAGTGGTGCCTTTGCCCTGTTAACGGATATCGCTATTTTTGTCCTGGGCGGCAGTCTGAAACGCCGTGAAAAATTATCGGCGCGCTTGGGGGATGTGCTAAGCAATTTGTATCTGGCCAGCGCAGTACTCAAGCGTTTTGAAACCCAAGGTTGCTTAAAAGAAGATGTTCCCTTTCTACGTTGGGGTTGTGAACAGTCACTGTATAATATTCAACTGGCAATTGATGGGTTCTTGCAAAACTTCCCTAATCGATTGATCGCATGGTGGTTACAATGGATAATTTTCCCCCTGGGCCGCAGCTTTAAACAGCCGAACGACAACCTGGGTGGGCAGATAGCTGACATCTTGCTGTCGCCCTCGCCGGAAAGAAATCGTTTGACCACCGACATATTTATTTCCCGCAATGAAAAAGATACCCTCGCACGCCTGGAAGATGCTTTAATGAAAACCATTAAGGCCGAACAGATCGAGCGCCGCTTGCGGCAGCAAATGGAAAATTTTCAACCTGGTTACCAAGTGCAGGAAAAAATGCTTAAAGCCGCACTGAAGAATAAGTTTATTAATGAAGATGACGCGAAGATTCTGCGAGAAGCCGAGCTTGCGCGTTGGAATGTAATTCAAGTGGATGACTTTAGCCGCGACTTTAAGTCTTAAAGGAGGCCCGCAGTGGCAGATAAAAACAGTAACAACCAGACACAACGTAATTATGGGACAGGTGGCAGCCCCGCTCGTCCTGTTTATATCGTCGATGGCAATCGCACCCCTTTTTTGAAGGCACGTGGCAAACCCGGCCCTTTCCTTGCTGCGGAACTGGCAGTGGGTTGCGGTCGACAACTCATGGTGCGTCAGCCCTTTGAACCGTCGGCGATTGATGAAGTCGTGCTGGGTTGTGTCATGCCTGGACCCGACGAGGCCAATATCGCACGGACCTTAGCCTTGCGCCTGGGTATTGGCAACGATATACCTGCCTATACGGTGCAACGCAACTGCGCATCAGGCTTACAGGCAATTGATTGTGCGGCCATGGAAATTGCGGCGAACCGTGCCGAGCTTGTCTTGGCCGGTGGTGTTGAGTCGATGAGTCATGCGCCTATTTTATATAACAATGACATGGTGAATTGGTTGGCGGCATTGAATGGTGCCAAGACATTTGGCCAACGCCTCGCGGTATTTAGCAAACTGCGTCTGAAAAATTTCAAACCGATCATTGCGTTATTACGCGGCCTGAGTGATCCGATTGTAGGGCTGTCGATGGGACAAACGGCCGAGAATTTGGCCTATCGTTTTCATATCTCACGTGCACAAATGGACGAGTTTGCCGTGCGTAGCCATCTGCGACTGGCCAATGCACAAGACAAAGGGCATTTACAGGAAGTCGAGCCACTGTATGATTACAGCGGCCATGTTTATGACAACGACGATGGTCTGCGCCGTGATTCAAGTGTTGAAAATCTTGCCAGGCTCAAACCGGTATTTGATCGCCCGTTTGGTAGTGTTACGGCTGGCAATAGCGCACAAGTGACAGACGGTGCTGCGCTGTTATTACTCGCCAGCGAAAAAGCCGTAAAACAATATCAATTGCCAGTCCTTGGCCAAATTATCGATAGCCACTGGGCAGGGTTAGAACCCGCACAAATGGGCCTGGGACCGATACATGCGATCTCGCCCATTCTCAAACGTCACCAATATCAGCTCAAGGACATTGATTATTGGGAAATCAATGAAGCCTTTGCCGCACAAGTGCTCAGCTGTTTGGCGGCATGGGAAAACGAAGACTACTGCAAAAACGAGTTAGGCCTGGATATGACTATGGGCAAATTGGATCAGGAACGTTTGAATGTTGATGGCGGTGGCGTCAGTCTCGGTCATCCGGTGGGTGCCAGCGGCGCGCGCATCGTACTGCACTTGCTGGATGTATTAAAGCGCAATAACGCCAAACGCGGTATTGCCAGTTTATGTATTGGCGGCGGGCAAGGTGGTGCCATGCTCGTTGAACGTGTATAGGAGTTTGCCATGACAACAACATATCAACATTGGAAAGTTGAAACAGATAACACGGGGATTTGCTGGTTGCATCTTGATAAAGCGGAATCCAGTGCGAATGTGCTCTCCGCCGATATTCTCAATGAATTAGACAACATCGTAACTACTCTGACAGGATCGCCACCCAAGGGTGTGGTGATTTTGTCAGATAAAGCCTCGGGTTTTATTGCTGGTGCGGATGTCAAAGAGTTTACCGCCTTTGCCGACGAAGCCAGCGCCTTAACCGCCATTCGTCGTGCGCACCGGATATTTAATGCGATTGAAGCCTTGCCCTGTCCCACTGTCGCAATGATCAATGGTTATTGCTTGGGCGGCGGTATGGAGCTTGCCCTGGCCTGCCGATATCGTGTGGCCGACGACAGTCCGAAAACACGCCTGGGTTTGCCTGAAGTACGTTTGGGTATTCATCCAGGATTCGGCGGGACAGTGCGCTCAATACGTGCCATTGGTATTTTGGCGGCAATGGATTTAATGCTGACTGGTCGCACTGTGGATGCGCGTGCGGCAAAGCGACTCGGGTTAATAAGTTACTCGGTCCCCGCACGTCATTTGCGCACGGCTGCGCTCAATCTGATTACCAGCCCACCGGCACAAAAGTCTCTGAAGTGGTGGTTGAACCTGCTCAATCGCAAACCTATTCGCCCCTGGGTCGGTAACATGTTACGGAAAAAAGTGGCGGATCGTGCGCCACAATCGCATTATCCTGCACCGTACGCTTTGATCGAATTGTGGGAAAAATATTACGACGATCAGTTTTTGATGCTGGATCAGGAAGCACAATCCGTCGCGCGGCTCATCAGCGGACCAACCGCACAAAACTTGATCCGCGTATTTTTGTTACAGGAACAACTCAAAGGATTGGGACGTGCAGATGATTACGAGCCACGTCATGTGCATGTGATCGGTGCCGGGGTGATGGGCGGTGACATCGCGACGTGGTGTGCATTACGCGGTTTTACCGTTACCTTGCAAGACCACAAAAAAGAAGCCTTGGCCAATGTTGTTAAACGCGCCCACGCTATGTATAAAAAAATCGTCAAAGATCGTTTTCTGGTGACAGCCACAATCGATCGCTTGATCCCTGATCCAAAAGGTACTGGCTTACGCCGTGCGGATGTGGTCATCGAAGCGATCTTTGAAGACGCAGAGGTCAAACGTAAATTATTTAAATCCATCGAACCGTTGGTCAAGTCAACCGCGATTCTGGCTACTAATACCTCCAGCATCCCGCTGGACGAAATCAATACAGCGTTATCACGACCAGAACGTTTAGTGGGCTTGCATTTTTTTAATCCTGTTTCCAAGATGCCCTTGGTGGAAATTGTGCAAAGCTCCACCACGGATAAAACAGTCGCGCAACAAGCCGCCGCATTTACGAAACGCATTGATCGACTGCCGCTGCCGGTAAGCAGCAAACCTGGATTTTTAGTGAATCGGATATTGATGCCCTATCTGATGGAAGCGATGATCCTAGCCGAAGAAGGCGTACCACTGGCGGTTATTGATAACGCCGCCGTTGATTTTGGTATGCCGATGGGCCCGATTGAGCTTGCGGATACCGTCGGTCTGGATATATGCCAACACGTCGCCGAGAACTTAAGTAAACACCTGAACATGGACGTTCCGGAACGTCTGAAAGCCATGGTCAAAGCGGGCACGCTTGGGCGTAAATCCGGTAAAGGTTTTTATGAATTCAAGAATGACAAACCGGTAAAATCAGCTGTGGGCAAAGATACTGTCGTAGCGGCTGACTTACAAGATCGGTTGATTTTTCGTATGCTCAACGAAGCGGTAGCTTGTTTGCGCGATGGTGTGGTGGAGACGGCTGATTTAGCAGATGCCGGGGTCATCTTCGGCACCGGGTTTGCGCCCTTTCGTGGCGGCCCATTTCACTATATCCATGCGCGCGGCGTACCACAAATGCGGAAGATGCTTGACCAGTTACACCAACGTTATGGCGCACGTTTTACACCTGACAACGGCTGGAGTATGCTGGAAAAAAACTGACAACATGGGGTAATGCGTATGGAAAAAATCACTCTGGAACAGGCAGGTAATCTACCTGGTTTATTTCTACAGCGGGTAAAACAAACACCGGATACTATCGCTTACCGTTATTTTGCGACTGAACAGCAAGCATGGCGGGATATTACCTGGCGTGAAATGGCTGCACATGTTGCGCGTTGGCAGGCCGCTTTAAAGCAGGAAAATCTCTCACCCGGTTCGCGCGTTGCAATTATGTTACGTAACTGCCCGCAATGGGTCATGTATGAACAAGCGGCGTTGGGTTTAGGCTTGGTCGTTATACCCCTCTATACCAATGATCGCCCGGAAAATATCGCCTATATTGTCCAAGACTCGGATGTAAAATTATTGTTGATCGATGGCGCACTGATCTGGCCGTCACTCAAAGGCGTGTGCACACAGTTAACATCCTTGCAACGTATTGTGAGTGTTACAGCCATCGCCGATAGTGTTGAAACACGTCTCATAACACTGGAACAATGGTTGCCCACGGAAAAACAGCAGTATCCATTGGCGCAATTAAACGTAGATAAATCCACCTTGGCGACCATCGTTTATACCTCGGGTACAACCGGCAAGCCCAAAGGGGTGATGCTTAGTCACGGCAATATCTTATGGTGTGCTGACAGTGGTACCAGTAGCATACCTGTTTATTCCTCAGATATATTCTTATCTTTCCTGCCGTTATCACATATGTTTGAGAGATCGGTCGGTTATTAT
The DNA here is from genome assembly GCA_031405795.1 of Gammaproteobacteria bacterium. Lineage (GTDB taxonomy): Bacteria > Pseudomonadota > Gammaproteobacteria > UBA6429 > Thiohalophilaceae > JACQBC01. Next base: position 1,985 of record JANNJI010000491.1, on the reverse strand, counting down.
ATCCCGATGATGTGCGGATCTACCGTCGCCTATGCCCGTTCGATCGAACTATTGGCAGAGGATCTAATTAGCATACGCCCGACAATCCTGGTCACGGTACCGCGCATCTTTGAGCGGGTGTACAATAAAATTAAATTACAACTCGCTGAAAAACCGGCATTTGCCCGTAAATTATTTCATAACGCGGTAGAGGTAGGCTGGTATCGGTTCCGCTTTCAACAAGGCAAGGCTGCATGGCATCCCCGTTTACTGCTATGGCCGCTGTTAAATTTACTGGTTGCTGGAAAAATCATTGCAAAACTTGGCGGACGTTTACGTCTTGCAGTAAGCGGCGGTGCGCCTTTGTCGGCGGAAATTGGTAAAACATTTATTGGTTTGGGTTTGTCGATTTCACAAGGTTATGGTCTGACTGAAACCAGTCCGGTTGTATGCACCAACAAACTGGATGACAATGAACCCGCAGGTGTCGGACAACCCTTGCGCGATGTTGAGATCAAGCTCGGTAATAATGATGAGTTGTGCATACGCTCCCCCGGTGTAATGTTAGGTTACTGGCATAATGAGACGGCAACAAAAGAAATGATTGATGCCGATCATTGGTTGCATACCGGTGATAAAGCGCGTATTGAAAAGGGCCATATCTTCATTACAGGACGCATCAAGGAAATCCTGGTATTGTCCAACGGTGAAAAAATTCCTCCTGCTGATCTGGAAATGGCCATAGCCAATGATGTCTTATTTGAACAGGCGCTGGTGGTTGGTGAAGCAAAACCCTATCTCTGTGTGATTACCGTACTCAATCCAAAACAATGGCAAACACTGGCAATATCACTGCAGGTGGCGCCAACCGACGACAATTTAAATATCAAACAAGTGCAAGATGCCATACTCGAACGTATCCGTCTGAAAATGCAACACTTTCCCGGTTACGCCAAGATTTTTTGTGTACATAATACCCTGGAGCCCTGGACAGTCGAGAACAGTTTAATCACCCCTACACTTAAGTTGCGGCGCAAGCAAATCATTGAGAAATTTACCAAGCAAATTGAACATATGTATGCCGGTCATTAATGCAAGCAACCTCTGAACAGTTACCACAAGGTACGCAACCGGTTATACGGGTGTTGCCCATGCCGCATGATACCAATGCGGCGGGCGACATTTTTGGTGGCTGGCTCATGTCACAGGTGGATATTGCCGGCAGTATCGTTGCCTATCGTCGTGCTGGCGGTCGAGTAGTGACGGTGGCGGTGAATGAATTTCAATTTATAAAACCGATCTTTGTCGGCGATCTTGTCAGCCTATATGCCGAGATACAACGTGTTGGTACAAGCTCGATTTTAGTGGAAGTTATCGCCTACGCTGAGCGTGGCTTGAATGATTTTAAATGTGAACAGGTTGCCAAAGCGCAGCTGACCTACGTCGCGATTGGCGAGGACCATCGGCCACGGCCCGTGCAGGCGCAATAAGGTTTTGTTACGTAACCGATGTTTTTGGCGTCCAAGATTCAAGTAGTTTGCTCAAGTAACCGATAAACCAGCTGATTACCTCGGCATGGCAACGACATTTATGGCACTGGGACAGACAAAATCGCAAACAACCAGCATGTTAATAACGACGGCAGAGCTTGCGCGCCTCATCCCTTTTGATAGACTTGATCCGGATCGGCAAGCAGAATTGCTCAAACACTTGCGTGTGGAGATACTGCTTGCGGGAACGTGCTTGTTTAGACGTGGTGACTCGCCCGCGGTGGCCGCCCTCGATCGCGTCATCCGGCACGCGCTCGCCAAGAAGCCCGGGGAGCGACCCGAGTCCGCCGCCGCCATGGCGGAGGAGCTGCGCACGCTGTCCCGCGCCGCCGGCTCCGACGACCGCGCCGCGATCGCCCGGCCGCTGACGCGCATCGTCGTGCTGCCGTTCCGCATCCTGCGCGCGGACGCCGAGACCGACTTCCTCGCGTTCAGCCTGCCGGACGCGATCGCGAC
>JANNJI010000490.1:0-1657 GCA_031405795.1 Gammaproteobacteria bacterium | reverse complement strand
CAACAACTCGCCGCCTTTGGCATCAACAACGGTATGGCTGGATTATTCCGTTCGCATCCCCTGCTGGCAGATCGTATTGCTGCCTTGCAACGCTTATAAATACTAAGCTACATCAGCCTTGATTAGGCTTACTCTCTCCAGGCGCAGACGCCGTCACCAGAGCCGATCAAGGTACCCGCAGGGTCATGTTGTTCCGCACCATAGTCAATACCCCCATTACCTGGCTGTTACTGTAACCCCAATAGTTTGATTTTTTTATAAAACCATTCCAGAACGGAAATGGATTGATCGGGAATGAGCTATCCTTAGAGAGTGGGTTGTTTTATGCTGCTAACAGCCATGCCGTGGTGTTAGGCGGGATAGGTAGTTTTCCAAAGGGGTACGGCGTATTGAATCAATATGATTTTTTAGCAAACCACGGAGGTGGTTATGATAAAAGATGATCTGTTCATAGTGCCTGAGGATTTGTATCACCTGGGTACATCCTCTGATCCAAAGCTGGCGCATATCAGGTCGCGTGATCTGGTGTTGCGGGAAATAAACGGCATTACCATGGTGGTTGCAAACGGCAGGGGAATATCCCTTGCTACGAAAGAGCGACTTGATAAATCACCAATGACCGGTTGGGTCTGGTGCCTCAACAAACATGCAGCGATAGCCAAAGGGTTGGTGCTGGTGAATGACCGGCAGGGTCACTATTGTATCGCGCCTCTCAAGAATATGCCCCTGAGTGAATTCATCAGGCGGTTGTCACAGCTGGGGCTTAAGTGCCAGAAACTATTCAGACAAGAGGTTGCTTCATGGCCATTATAAGAGAATTGACTATCCAGCTCACCGAATGGGAATCAAAGATATTGCTTGAACTCCTGACCAAGGAATGCACCCGCTTGCGGAGAATCAGTGGCAAGTCGCAGGACGAAGATGAGCAGGCAGAGGCAGGCAATGAGTTTATGGAAGTGGATGGGTTACGTGAACGATTTGAACATGAAGCCGAGACTGTCTTTGGTGCGGAAGTAAAAAACCTCAGACGTGATCCAGTATAAAAAAATATAACTATCAAAACAATAATCAAGTCAGTGCGAAAATTTCTGTTCTGTCCCGCCCCAAGGTGACCCTCCACACGCGATAGCTATTGAGCAATGTCGTAACTTCCAGTAAGTCTTGAAAATGATGAACACGGGTGAACGAATGCAGCTAGCCACTGCATAAGATAAGTATATGCTGAAACAATGTTATAGCTATTTTGACCGGGGAAAGGGGTAGGAATGGTGAAAACCGGCGGGTATACTTACCCACAACTGTTAGCCGTTGTACGTTTTTCCGGTGATGAAAGAGGTGGCTGGCGGGATAGTGGATGGTAATTTCAGTGTTAGAGGTAAATGTATGGCAACAGGCAAAATAAAGTGGTTTAACAATGCCAAAGGCTTTGGCTTTATCGCACCGCAGGATGGAGGCGCCGACGTGTTTGTGCATTTTTCTGCAATCCAGGCGGATGGTTACCGGACCCTCAATGAAGGTCAAGATGTCACGTATGATGTTGAGCAAGGCCCCAAGGGCTTGCAGGCGGTCAATGTTGTACCCAGTGGATAAATGACCTGTTCTCCAACGTGAACCCCGCAGCTGCGGGGTTTTTTTTTGCCTCTGCCGCAAGTAGTTG
>JANNJI010000489.1:0-2416 GCA_031405795.1 Gammaproteobacteria bacterium | reverse complement strand
GAATCTTTAAAACGAGTTTTCAACGGTTCCCTTATAACATATCAAGCATCACTGTCGCCTTCTCCATCAATATCACTGGCGGTGGTTCCCCTTCAAAAATCACCACCAAATAACGTTGGGGGGCTTGCGCTGCCAGACAAGCTTCCAATACCTGGCGGATCCCGCGCAAGGTTAATTCCTTACAATCTATACGTGCGAGCGCCAGTGAACCACGTTGCAGTATTTTGCCATCCCCTGTGCCGTGCCAACACACGCTCACCTGTTCAGCATTGACTTGACTCGAGAGCGTCACTGGCAGCGCGGGGAGGTCCATGCCATAATCCACACAGACACGATAATCTCTCAGTAACTGTTCAATCACGGGTTGCAGTACCGTAGCCGTCTGCGCCACTAGTGGCACCAACACCCCCAACAGACGAGCGCCAAACTGTTTAAGCAAGGTATAACCCTGTTCAATCAGTAGCGGGGTTTGCCAGTGCTCCGGCCATTCCACAATAAAACGCAGTGTATCGTTAGATTCAGTAAGCCAGCCCACCACGTCAACCCCTGCCTGTTGCCAATAAGCGGCGGGGAGCAGCACGACAGGAAACTCATTGCTGTAATACGCCAACTGCCAATCTGCTGGCAAATCCTCTGGATAAAAACCACCCTGCCACTGCGCATGCTGCCAGCCATAGGTGCCAATCAACACACGGTAATCTTTCATGCTCACTCATTCGATGTTATATCAAGTTTGGATTATACTTTCCGCAGTGTGCGCCCAGGTACGCAAATCTACCGTCAGCGCCTGAATCAACACTGAATAGCAACATCACGATAAAACGGATCACTGCCATGGGCAATGTTGTACCCTTTAAAAGACCGAAACTCAAGGACAAGCACCAAGGGCGCACGCTGTGCCAAAGTGGTTTTCATAAATGGCAGGTGGAAAAAGCCCGCCCGTTTGACGTGAAACAAGGTAAACTGCTGACTCTTTATCGCTGCGTACGTTGTGGCAGCACTAAAACGGAAACCACTTAAGACCATCGGCATGATCAAACTTTTCTGCAAATTAAGCCTGTTGTGCAGCCTGCTTGCCTTGGGCACGGGCTGCGCGACGGTCAAATCCCCGGATGAGCGTGACCCGTGGGAATCCTTCAATCGTGCCATGTTTGAGTTTAATGATGCCTTTGATCGCGCTATCGCCCGCCCTGTTGCACAGGCCTATAAGGATTATGTGCCTGGCTTTGTTCGTCATGGCGTCGCCAATGTCTTTAGTAACCTGGATGACGTCGTCGTTTTCATTAATGACATTTTACAATTCAAGTTCGAACAAGCCGCGATGGATTTTGCCCGCCTTATCGTCAATTCCATCGTCGGTGTTTTTGGCTTGTTTGATGTCGCCAAACACTGGGGGCTGCCCAAGCATAATGAAGACTTCGGTCAAACCCTCGCCGCTTGGGGGGTGGGTGATGGTCCCTATCTGGTCTTACCCTTCTTAGGGCCAAAGAATGTGCGTGATACCGTCGGCATGGCCGCTGATTGGCAGATCGACCCCGTGTTGCAGATTACCGATGACGACGTGCGCTGGGGATTAACTGTCTTACGCGCCCTCGATACCCGCGCCGAATTTTTGGAAGCAACCAAAACCATGGACAAATCGGGAATCGATCCGTATGTGTTTATGCGCGATGCCTATTTCCAATTTCGCCTCAACCGGATCTATGACGGCAATCCACCGCGTGAAAAAATCAAAGCCACGACCAAAGAAGACCGTCTGCTTGAGCAGGACTTGGAAAAAGAACTACAGGATTTGAAGTAATAGGTTCGGTGCGACCCGATCCGTGTTCAACATTTGTTGATATCATTACTCCCCTGGCAAATTTCCCATGATCACCGCGTTACCGATCCTGGCCTTATTCGCGGGTTTTATCTTGTTGGTGTGGTCCGCTGATCGCTTTGTTGCAGGTGCCGCCAGCATTGCCCGGCACCTGGGCGTCACGCCTTTAGTGATCGGTCTGACCATCGTCGGCTTTGGCACCTCGGCACCGGAAATTGTGGTGTCGATCATTGCCTCGCTGCAAGACAAGCCAGGGCTCGCCATTGGCAACGCGATAGGTTCCAATATCACCAACCTTGGCTTAGTCCTGGGTGTAACCGCGTTGATTTGTCCACTGACGATTCGCTCTGAAACGATCCGGCGTGAATATCCGATTTTACTGGCCATTATGCTGGGGGCCTTGTTATTGCTGCTGGATAACCACCTGGGACGCCTGGATGGCATCCTCTTGCTGTCGACCTTGGTATTGATCACCGTTTGGCTGGTATTCCTGAGCCGACACCCATCCCGCACCGATCCCTTAATCCATGAAATAGAACATGAAATTCCCACTTTGCCCTTCAAACACGCACTAGGTTGGACAGCATTGGGATTGAT
>JANNJI010000488.1:0-7819 GCA_031405795.1 Gammaproteobacteria bacterium | reverse complement strand
TGGTTCGCCATGACGACATCGATGTCTTTGTACGCACCAGGAATCTCATCGATCACGCCCTCGTCCTTGCGGCATTCAATCCCGGCGGTTTGTGTCTCCATATCCGCCTGAGTGAATTCGCGTTTGGCCTTGCTACGGCTCATGCGCCGACCTGCACCATGGGAGCAAGAGCAAAACGAATCCGGATTGCCTTTGCCGCGCACAATATATGACTTGGCACCCATGCTGCCGGGAATAATCCCCAGCTCGTCCACTCCTGCACTGATCGCACCCTTGCGTGTGATATAGACATTCTCACCAAAGTGCTGCTCAATCGATACATAGTTATGGTGACAGTTAATCGCTTCCTTTGTCGTCGTGAAGACCGGCAATTTCTTTTTCAGGCCTTCCACGATCAAGCGCATCATCTCGCGACGGTTACCCATGGCGTAATCCTGCGCCCAATGCACCGCCTCAACGTAATCTTCAAAATGTTCTGCCCCTTCGGTGAAATACGCCAGATCTTTATCCGGCAAGCTGTGGACATGACGCTCCATGTCGTGCTGCGCCAAGCGGATAAAATACTGACCAATAGCATTACCAATACCCCGACTACCGGAATGCAACATGATCCAAACATCGTCCTTTTCATCCAGGCATAACTCGATAAAATGATTACCGCCACCCAAGGTGCCCAATTGGCGTACCCACGTCTGATACGGTTTTTTTTGCATCTTTAAAATCTTGGGATGCTTACCAACAATTTTATCCAACCCTCCGGATAACGCACTTATGGTTGAAGCCCGTGCCTTATCTGTTTTATGCATATCAAACCCCACTGGAATGGCTTGCTCAATTGCCAGACGCACCGCACGCAAATTATCCGGTAAATCTTTGGCCTTGATTGACAGCCGCACGGCATTCATTCCGCAACCAATATCCACGCCAACCGCCGCAGGAATGATCGCGCCCTTGCAGGGAATAACCGAACCCACTGTTGCGCCTTTGCCATAATGCACATCCGGCATAGCAGCAATGTGGTGATGCACGAAGGGAAACTGCGCAATATTTAATAGCTGTTGATAAGCCTCGTGCTCAATATCATCGGTATAGATATGAACCGGCACTTTACCTTTGGTGATAGTTGTCTTAATTGGCATGACTTTATTCCTGATTATTTAAATTTAATTCTACAGCAACTTGTGTTGCGGCAACTGATATTTTACATATTACAGTTAATAATTTCATAACCATCACCCCGTAGTTAAATATACGCACCGAATTGCAATGATTCTTGCAACGCCCAACGCCGGATAATATTTAGTTCTTTTGTCGTTGCCACACGGTTGCGCAAACCCCGTGCCTGCACGATCAATTTAGTCGACTGTGCAACTTCCAGTGTCAACATCTTTGCTACCTCAGTCTTTTCCTGCAACTCCAGTGTCCATATTGATGTGCGCCCAGCGTGACAAGAACGCGCATAGGACGCCACACAATGTTGCATAGCCCTGCCCTCTGTGTTTAATTCCTTGCTGCTGCGTAATTCCCGAATGCGCCAGGTTTTGGAAGAGTTTTTCCGCTCTTGTCCCTCTTGAAAAACAAAACCATTGATCTTCGATTGTCCCCACTGTAATTCTCCACCCTGTGTTTCGCGACCTAATTGACGGTGCCATTGATGGACTTGCCGCAACAACGATGCCACTGTGCGACCGTGCATGGTCATATTGGGCTGTGCAGGCTCAATCAATTGGATACCACCATTTTCAAGATGCACCTCTTGATTCTCAAAACGCTGATGCCAGATATAATCGACAATCGGATTGATTTGTTCAATATCTAACATTGGGCTATTGATTAAAAAGCGCAATACACTCAGCCAAAAGTCTTCATCCTTAAATGACGTGGATAAACGAGTTGCTAACACCGCCTCAGCGGTACGCTGATCACCACCCAATGCCAACACCTGAGCCCAGCGCAGCGCCCCGCGTATCGTACAACGATCAGGTGCCTTTATAAAATAATGCGCCATCTTTTTTGTCAACAGCACTGGCAACTTTTGTGCTGTACGAATATTATTTCCTTTACCAATATGCATAAACCAGCTCTGATGCAAACTATTGTCATTGCGCCAAGCCTCATCCATAAACAATGGCACTGGATATTTTGCCAATAGAAAACGCAATAAATCGCTGAACTGCCGTTTTTGATTATGAGATTTTGCCTGCCAGCCATGCAGCGTTTGATACCATTGCTGACGATACTCACAAAGCCGAATAACACCTTTAATATAATCCGCACCTTCCAATAAGTCTGATATAGATTCTAAATACAACAATGACTCTAACAAAAATTCTGGCTCTCGTGACTTTCTGAATCCGGCGTGCAATATCATCGAAAACGTGTCATCTGTGTTGATAAAATCCAAATTTTTTTCATACACATCCTGAATCTGTCTTGCTCTGTTCTTCTGTCGATTATGCGTCTTTAATTTTTCCAGGATATTTTTGTTAATAAAACACTGTTGCTCGTTGCGCCGCTGCTGTTCACTCTTGTTCAGACTCCCACTAAATCCATTGTTGCGGCACCAATGTAAATAATCCGCCTCCGTACGACAACGTAAATACCAGGCATGACGAGTCATCACCTCTCGAAGACTTTGCGCTGTTTTTGATTTTAATTTCTTCTTAGCCATTTTCGTTGCCATCGTAATTATGTTTATAATTCAAAAGTGCGGGCCCTCACTCGCGCTCGGACCCACTGTCTCCTTTGTTTACTTTATTAATCCGCCTTGACGTTAATCCGTACGGTATCCTTCAAGATACCTTCCAAACCACCGAAGACGGTCAACTTGTCGATCTTCTCAGTGACCTTCTCTAATACTTCTAATTCCTTTAACCGCATCAGAGTCGGGCTCTCATCCATGAGCCGTGCCGTGTTTAACAACGAACGTGTCGCGGCCGTTTCTTCACGGCGCTTGATCACGTTGGCCTGTGCGGCCTTTTCTGCCTGCACAACCTGGTTGAGGATATCCTTCATGTCGCCCGGCAGGATTACATCCTTCAGACCGACACTCCGCAGTACCACACCCACGTCCTTGAGCTTGCTGCTTACCACAGCGAAGATCGCCTGATCCAGTTCATCCTTGTTGGCCAGCAACACATCCAAACTGCGAGTACCGATCACCTGGCGCAAAGCCAACTGCAATTCACGGTACAAGTAGTCGCTGTAGTTACTCAGCGTCGTACGTGCCAGCACCGGATCACTCACCTGAAACAACGCGGTTAAGTTGATCCGCAAGCTGACCTTATCGGCGGTCAAAATTTCCTGACCGCTGACGTCGACCGCCTGCACACGCAGATCCACCAGTTCCACCTTGATGCTGCGGTTGAACTTCCAGAACACGTACAGTCCCGCTTGCAACGTCTTGACCAAGGCACCATCAACAATCAACAAACCCACATAATTGTCAGCAACCTCCACCTTGATCACGGCATTGAGCGCCTCCGCCGGTAATTTACGGGCGTTGGCAAACAACCCTGCCAGGTTCTTAGCCACTGCATAATCCGTTGCAATGTCGATCACCTCAACACGCACTGACACCGGACCATTCCAGTACAACTGCCGTGTCGCCGGGGCCAAGACACCTGCCAACTTATCATTCTTGTACACCAGGCCGACTTGGTATTCACCCAATTCCACCACGGTAAAAGTTTGCTCGCACAAGGCGCGCTGCTCTTTGAGCAACACATCCTCATACGGGTGCATAAATTCCGGGAGCGTCAGGTTGTACACCTGAATCTCGACCCGACCTAACAGATCAAACACGGTATATACCCCCGGCTGCAGAATCTTTTGGATACTACGATCCTTCAAGTACACACCACGTTCGTGCTGCGCAATCACCACTCGCTTTATTCCGAACATGTTTTTTTCCTTTTCGTTACATTGATAATTGAGGAACACACCACGCTGATGTGCGGAGAAATCCTCGAAGTAATGGCGGATCGGATCCGGTTGACTGCTTGTCGTGTGCCCCCACCCTGGCAAACAACACTTTGTTATTTGCCAGCGACGTACAGTGTTCCAAACCTAATTGGCAAAAACCTGGATAACTTCCACGCAGCACATCAACGCTGCGGCATTGTTAACACCGTTAATACCGAAGTGTTTACCGCGCCAACAACCCACGGGTGCATTCCCCGCTGCTGGTGTTAACCGACACCCAACGGGCGGATTCGAACCGCAGGCTTGCGCCCTACCAACACAGCGTTTAGGCTGATGGAGAAAGAGTGGGAGTTGAACCCACTACCCACCGATTTAACGTCGGTTGCTCTACCCAATGAGCTATCTTTCGCTGGTTGCATTGGACCATTTATTTTTTTGTATACACCTTGCCATCGCCTATGACGGTTGAGCATCAGTGCACAGGACTGGCGACTGAACCAATACCGCTAAACAAACAATGTATCCCAACACACTCTGAACAAAATGCGTTAGCCGCACTTCATTACAATTCTTTAAACACTAAATAACTATTTCTAAATGGTGTCCACTTACCAGAACACCAGAATAAACCGCCCCGTTTTGTCATTTCGACCAACGGAAAAATCCTTACCTTACCCAACAGCGTATCAATTTGCGGATTCACAGATTTCTCCCGTTGGTCGAAATGACAATGAATTAGGAACAAGTATTTAGCAGGCTACCGGGTGATCAGCCCCATTGCTGACCACCCATGCCGCTTTTGTTACCCTTTCACGCACACCACCTGACGCAAGGTATGCAACACACTCACCAGATCACGCTGCGCTTCCATTACCGCATCAATATCCTTATAGGCGGCTGGCGTTTCATCGATCACCTCATTGTCCTTACGGCACTCGACCCCTGCCGTGGCCTTGATATGATCTTCCATACTAAAACGACGCCGTGCCTCCGTACGTGACATCTGCCGACCTGCGCCGTGCGAACAACTACAGAAACTTTCCTTGTTGCCCTTACCGCGCACGATGTAGGAACGTGTACCCATGCTCCCTGGGATAATGCCCAATTCGCCTTCCCGTGCACTCACCGCACCTTTACGCGTTACCCAGACATCTTTGTTGTAGTGATGCTCACGTGATACATAGTTGTGATGACAATTCACCGCCTCGACCTGTGCATCAAACGCCATCGGCAATACCTCCTGCATCGCCTTAATGACATTGTCCATCATCACCTGACGGTTCAACATCGCAAACCGCTGCGCCCAATCCACCGCCTGCACATAATCACGAAAGTGTTCCGTTCCTTCGGGCAAGTAAGCCAAATCCTTGTCCGGCAAATTGATCAACCAGGTCTGCATATCCGCCTTGGCCAGTTCAATAAAATAAGTACCAATGCGATTACCAATACCACGTGATCCGCTATGCAACATCAACCAGACGTTATCCGCCTCATCCAAACACACCTCAATAAAATGGTTACCCGTTCCCAACGTACCCAAGTGATTGACATGGTTGGCCTTGGCAACCTTCGGATGCTTATGCGCAATCACCGCTAACTCACCCGCCAACCCTTGCCATGCCATCGCCACGTTCTGAGGAATCTCACTCCAGGCACCGCGATCATTACGGCCACCGTTATCGGTACGTCCGTGTGGCACTGCCTGTTCAATCGCGGTACGTAGCGCCAACAAGTTATCCGGCAAATCATTGGCGGACAAACTGGTCTTCACCGCCATCATGCCGCAACCGATATCCACACCCACCGCCGCAGGAATAATCGCGTTATGGGTTGGGATCACGCTGCCAATCGTTGCACCTTTACCACAATGCACATCTGGCATCACCGCCACCCACATATGCACAAACGGTAAACTTGCCACATTCAATACTTGTGCACGGGCCTCCTCTTCGAATAATACATTCTTGGTCCAGGCCTTTACCGGCACACCCTGCTTGCCTTCATACACATCATAGTTCGCCACGTTTATCTCCTTTTATTGGCCGGTGCGTGTCTTCACACACACTGGCCACACTCTGTAAAACAAATTATTCCAGCTGCTGACGCAGGAAGCTCATTTGATCAACCAAGATCCTGCGGTTACTCAGGATCAACCATTCCGCAAACTTCGGTGCATACGGCACCGCGTGTAAAACCATCCGCGTTTCCTGCACCAGCTTGCTGCCTTTGTGCTGATTACAACGCACACAGGCGGTCACTACATTGGTCCAGATGTCACGGCCACCGCGTGATACCGGGATCACATGATCCCGCGTCAAGTCACGCACCGGCAATACCTGCAAACAATACATACAGGTAAAGCGATCACGCCGGAACAATTCGCTGTTGGTCAACGGCGGTGTCCGGTTAAAACGGCGCTGGTCAATCTGACCATTCACGGCGATAACCGGATGGACATCGATATAACTGCGCAACCCTTGCAACCGGCTCATCCCACCGTGGATGCGTAACCGGCTATTACCCAAGGTCCATAACACCTGGCCTTTTACATAATGGATAACCGCCTGTTGCCAAACGATCCAATCCTGCGGTTGACCCGCCTTATCTATTCTTAAAATCAATTCATTCATCATTTTTCATTTCCTATTATTTTTTTCATTCTCCAGAAAGTGACTTATAAACAGTCGCCGATTGGCGATAGGTGCTCACCTAACCATGAACACTACCACTGTTGTTACTGCCGTGGTAAGCAGATGGCATGATACAGCCACATGTATAAATCACGCCTTTGCCTTAGCCATTCACGACAAGTAGGATAAGCACAAACCACTGTTGACAATGCCTTCTGCTCATCCCACTTGCGTTGCAACGCTTGCCTGGCTGCACGGCGTAACGCCTTGTTCGATTTCTGGTGTACTCCGCCTTTTCTCATTAACGGATGGTCATGCAATCGGTTACGGTGTCTAATTTTTGTATCATTGTTTTTCATCACACTTACTCCTTGGTAATATTTCAATGTAGATTGGCGATTTTCACTGCCAGCTCTCTGGCCTTTTCCGCATTCTTATGATCGCGATTAATCAAAATCCCATTGCGTAAAAACCATAAGGCGTTGGCGGGTGTAGCCAGTTTTCTAATCGCTGGCAGTTCCATGGATGCCACGAGATTTTCATATTGATCAAAAATATTCTGACGATGTTGACGCATAGATACCTCCTTTTTAATATGTCAGTTTAAAGTTGAAATGGGTGTGTTCAGGTCGGTTGGCAGCCGACAGGTGACTCCCAATCCCCCGATAGTGCCACCGTTTAGCCGGGTTCTGGAGGGATACGCATCTAACCTGATGCTGCTGAACACATAAACTATTGAAGCTGTTGATGACCCCAACCACATCGACAGCCTATACAAATCCTTGAGGTCTTTTCACATTGCCAATCTGACTCTGCAAAAGATCCCCGTCACTTTCCGAATTGTTAAAGAACATCGTCTGCCAACGAAGGACAAACGTGGGGCATAAAAAAACCCCGTTTGGCTCAAGACCTTACGGGGTTTAAAAGTTTGCACTTTATCCCACGGAAGGTGATGAACATTTTCCCTTCCGCAGATAAATAATTGGAAGGTTACGTCATACCGAGATAGCCTCGTTCTGGCGAATCACTCTGTAGTTGCACATGACATTTGCCACGCAGCACGGCAACCGTCGTCACAACAGACACAATCGGTCCGCTGCGCCGGAAGGCGGCGAGTGATGCTTGATTTCCTATATGTGTTACTAACATATCTATGACCTGTAAATAAGTTGTGCCCAACACAGCACTTGATAAATCAACAATGGCGCGTAGTATATACCAAGGTTTTTTCTTTGCAAGTATCACAGACAAGATTCTTGTCTCTC
>JANNJI010000487.1:0-4869 GCA_031405795.1 Gammaproteobacteria bacterium | reverse complement strand
GCTTTACCCGGATGAACCACCCCGAGAAATCACCTTGTCATATGGTCATTGGCAAGCAACGACCCCCGGCACCATTCGTTTGCACGTCAGCAATCCAGCGATAGGTGGCGATTATGACTTGCCCACGCTCAGCTGGGATACGCAACAGCAACGCTATTTACCCAACTTAAACTCCACTAACACTGAAAAAGGTAGCATGGCATGTCCACCACAGTAACCGCTGTTGAAAAACTCAAAACTGCCGCCGATGAGGCTTACTCGCTACATCCAAAATCATGTAGCCACGCGGTATGGCATGTGATTAAACAGTACTTGCCGGATCAACCCTATGTGGTGGCAAACACCTTGTTATCACAAATTGCCGGGGACGCCCGCTGGAAGCCGGTGAGCATCAATGAGATCGAAAAACTGGTGAATGAAGGCACGCTGATCGTCGGCGGGCGGGCGGAGACGACCAATGGTCATGTCATTGTGGCCTATCCCGGCGCTGCAAAGACCGCAGGTGGTTATCCTTATACACAAGGCGGGGCGATGAAAACCTTGCGTCCCCGCGGACTCTATCCACTGGCGATGTCGACCTCGCTGGGGAGTTGGCCAGGCGCGGTGAGCAAGGGTGATAAAACAATCTGGGACCCCTGGGCAAATGATGGAAAATTTAGCACCGTTAAATTTTGGCGTCTTGAGCTCAAAAAATAAAGCGACAATGGCCGTCGCACACCGGAAAATCCGCTGCTGGTCACATTAAATAATCATGGACTGAGTTAACTTATTATTCGCTATGGATCGCACCACACCTCCACCCGTCAACCCGTCTCATGCACAGAGCGATGTGTATGAGCAAGGCGTGGTCGAGGCCGCCTTTTTATGGCTATTGCGTTCGATTGCCGTGGGCCAATCACACTATGCCGTGGAAGGTATCGTCGAGCTCGAACAGCGGCTGACAACCGAGCTGGATGGGTTGATGAGTTCGCTGGATTGGGGTTGGCAAGCCTGTGAGAAGGCTTTGCCATCAAGCGATCCGGGGGTCGTGTTTACCGCCATGGTCACGGCCATGCGCAGCCATGAGAAAACCAGGATTCAACAGGTAGTGGAAGTCGGCTTAGCCAATGCGCGCACCATCAAGGGCCTGATTTCGGCCCTGGGTTGGTTGCCCGGCGAATTGGTCCAGCCCTGGATTGAGCGGTTTCTCACGAGCAAAGACCTCAACCACAAGTACCTGGGGCTCGCGGTATGCAGCGTGCGCCGGGAAAACCCCGGTGAGCAGCTCAACCTCCTTTTGCAGCGCGAGGATTGCCGCTCCCATGCGAAGTTGCATGGCCGGGCCTTGCGTCTCATTGGTGAGTTGCGGCGCCAGGATTTGATGCCAGCGCTGCAGGAGGCCATGGGCGCCTCAGAGCCGACAGTCGTGTTTTGGGCTAGCTGGTCGGCCATTTTGCTCGGTGATGTGGCGATGGTGCGCAATCTGCAGTCCATTGCATTTCACCGTGGTCCGTTCCAGGCGCAAGCCATTCAACTGTGTTTCCGTGCCCTGCCCATTGAGCAGGGGCGGGAGTGGGTATCCAAACTTGCGTCCGATGCGGGACAGATACGGGCGGTGATCCAGGCCCTAGGTGCATTAGGCGACCCTCACGCGGTGAACTGGTTGATTGGCAAGATGACAGAGCCGTTGCTGGCGCGGCCCGCAGGCGAGGCATTTACCCATATCACCGGTATTGAGTTGGATAAATACCAGCTCACCCGTGCGGCCCCTGAAGGCCAGCTGCTGAACCCGGATGACGATGTGAGTGATGCGCACGTCGGGATCGACGAGGATGAAAACCTGCCCTGGCCAGATGCGGCTAAAGTTGCCAGCACATGGCGGAGTCACGGCCAACATTTTTTGGTAGGGCAGCGGTATTTTCTCGGCAAGCCTATTACGGCGGATTGGCTCAAGAACAAGCTTACCCGCGGTACGCAACGGCAACGCCATGCGGCGGCCTTGGAATTGGCGCTGGTTGATCCGCAGGCGCGTCTTATCAATACTCGCGCCAAGATGAGTGGCTAAGTCACAAATGCGGTGCCTTAGGAATCGTGGTTACCGTTTGCTGGCGTTGTCTCATTGGCGTCGTTGATCGGAAAGGTGACGTTGACGCAAAATTCCTCGCCTGGGTTGTTCGTGGTAAAACTAATTTCACCGTGATGCAGACTGACAATCCGTTGCACAATCGATAGGCCTAATCCTGAACCGGTAAGGTGCTGATTTTTTTCGCCACGATAAAAGCGTTCGAAGATGCGGCCGAGGTCGCTTTGTGCAATGCCACTGCCGGTGTCGCAGACGCGCAGCTGAATGTGCTCAGCCACGCTATCAATAGTGACAGTGACTTTACCGTGTGGTGGGCAATAACGAATGGCATTATCGATCAGATTGCGCAGCATGATGTGTATGCCGGCGGCATTGCCGACCATCATGACGGGCGTATCAACCACCAGACTAATCTCAATCTGTTTCTGATGTGCGGTTGATTCAAGATTGACGATGACATCGGCGGCCAATTGGTTGAGGCTGAGATTTTTATTTTCGTTTCTGAGAGACTCCGGGTTATAACGCGCCAGTGCGAGTAATTGTTGCACCAGATGTGAGGTGCGGTTGACTCCTGCTTCTATTTGTTGGAGTGCATGGGTCAGTTCTTCAGGGTTGTTGGCGCGCAAGGCGACTTGAGCCTGAGTCTTGATGCTGGCCAGCGGGGTTTGCAGTTCATGTGCCGCATCGGCGGTAAAACGTTGTTCGCGTTCGAACGCGGTCTTGAGTTTTCCAAATAATGAGTTTAATGCAGATAACAGTGGATCAATTTCAGTAGGAATCGCGTGTTTGACCACGACAGGTTCAAGATTCTGCGGCGAGAGCCGCGCTACTTGATCCGCTATGCGATTAACCGGTAATAATCCACGACCGATACCAATCCAGATAATGAGCAAGAACAGGGGTAGGGTGATGGTTAACGGTAGTAATACATCCAAGGTAATTTTCTGCACCAGTTCATCGCGCACCTCATACTGTTCACTAGTGATAATGTGGTGCCGGGTCTGTGTGTCAAAGTATGTAAAGACACGCCAGTCATGCCCACCTATCGACTGGTCAGTGTAGCCGGGCTCGGTCGACATGATTTTTTCCGGCGCGGAGGAAGAGCGTAATATCAACGTGCCGTTATCCCAAATCTGGAAGGCTATTTTTTTTTCGTATTGATGCCCATTAACTGCTTGGGCAAGGGTATGTTCTAGTGTGGGTTGGGCATCCCCATTGAGATGTTGAAATTGCGCGAGTACGGCGGCAGCTTGTGCCAGTTGGGCGTCGAAAAGCTCTTCCACCTCGTGTTGTGATGACCAGTAGGTTAAGCCGGTGGCCAGCAGCCAGATACCGCTGAATAATATTGATAACCACAGGACAAGATGCGTGCGTATGGATGTCATGGCGCTGGTTTATCAATAATGTAGCCGACGCCACGAATCGTGCGAATGATGAGGCTGCCGAGTTTCTTGCGCAGGTGATGGATATGGACTTCAATGGTATTGCTGTCGGTATCTTTGGTCCAGCCATACAGGCCTTCTTCCAATCGTTGTCGTGATAACACCCGGCCACGCGACTCCAGCAGTGTGTGTAATATTTGAAATTCCACGCGTGAAATATCTACAGGCTTGTCATCTACCGAAACGGTATGCGCGGCCGGATCCAATTGCAGGTTCTGGTGAGCAATGATCGGTTGACTGCGTCCCTGGCTGCGGCGCAGCAAGGCACGGATACGTGCCAGTAACTCATCCAGGTCAAAAGGTTTAACCAGATAATCATCGGCACCGGTGTCCAGGCCCTTGATACGATCATCAACGGTGTCGCGCGCAGTGAGGATCAGAACCGGGAGCGGATTTTTGTTTTGGCGCAACTCGCGTAATATTTCCAATCCTGATTTGCCGGGCAGATTCAGATCCAGCACCAGCAAGTCGAATTCAGCGGATTTCAGTGCGGTGCTGGCTTGTTGCCCTTGGGTGATCCAGTCGACGGTATAGCCGTCATGGCGCAGACCGGCACGGATACCGTCACCAAGAATGGGATCATCTTCTACCAATAAGATACGCACATATTCACCTTAATGTGAAAAATTTATCGCTGACACCAGAAACGCACTTTTTGTTTGCGTAAAAATTTTTCCGCCTGCTTACCGTGTAACATGGCCAGCGTTGCTAATATCCCGGCGTTAGTACAGGTCCCTGCGGCAACTGTTATCGAATGTGGTGCGCCGCGCACCGGCCAGCCACTCTGCGGGTCTAAGATATGGCAATAACGTATACCCTCTTTTAGCAGATAGCGGCGGGTATCGCCACTGGTGGCAATGCCGCCGCGCAGTAATTCAAATTCATCGGTACTGTGTGGCCGATTCGCGGTGACGCGTTTTTTTTGGATGGTGCCGGGGTCTTCAACCCCAACAATCCAGCCATGTTTGTTGCGGCGTGGACCGGTGGCGCACAAGTCACCGCCATAATTGATCAGCAGGCTGGCCGTGGTTAATTTTTGCAAGATGACGGCGGTGCGATCCACGGCGTACTCCTTGCCGATACCACCCAAATCAATTTCCATGTTGGCTGGCAAGGTGATCCATGGTCGTTGCCAGGTTACCTTTGGCCAACCGACATGCGCTAACAGATCTTTTACCGCTGCAGCGGTGGGGACACGATCACTGCCATCAAACCGCCATACCTTGCGCAACACGCCCGAGGTAATATCAAACTTACCGTCGCTTAGTGCGTAACAGTGGGCGACATAATCCAGCAAGGCGGCAGTCTCATCATCGACTTCAATGGGTACGCCGTGTGAATGATTGGTGCGATAGAGAATATTAT
>JANNJI010000486.1:0-4059 GCA_031405795.1 Gammaproteobacteria bacterium | reverse complement strand
GGAAAAAGCCTGTGGATGGGCTTTTTCCGCAAGCGGCTAGTAATACTATTCAGTATTTACACGGCACTTATTTGCCCTGGCGGCTGTGTATTCCGCAACAAGGTGTTAAAGCGTGGTTTTGTGGCAATAGAAGCTTAGGATTTTCTGCATAGATCATTTATTATTTAGTGCTAGGCGCAAAGTGAATAACTTGGGAGGATAACAATATGGGCGCACAATGGAAAGCAAAAGGCAGAGAAGCGGCCGCCAGCGCGAAGGGGCTGATATTCACCAAGCTCGCCAAAGAAATCATGGTTGCTGCACGTGCGGGCGCGGATTTGGATATGAATTCGCGGTTACGTGCCGCAGTGGAACAGGCAAAAAAGGCCTCCATGCCACGGGACACCGTCGAGCGTGCGATCAAAAAAGGCGCGGGATTACTTGATGCGGGGGTGAATTACGAGAAAGTCACTTACGAAGGGTTCGCACCGCACCGGGTGCCGGTGATCATTGAGTGCCTCACCGACAATGTGAATCGTACGGTCACCAGTATGCGTATCTTGTTTCGCAAGGCGCAGCTGGGCACTTCGGGGTCGGTATCCTGGGATTTTGATTATCTGGGGATGATTGAGGCGACGCCAGAATCTGCCGCAGCGGACGCGGAGCTTGCCGCGATTGAGGCCGGTGCCCGTGATCTGCAGCCCGCAGACAACGGTGCCACGTTATTTCTCACCGACCCTGCTGATTTGGATGTGGTATCACGCGCCTTACCCGCGCATGGTTTCGTGGTGCAGTCCGCGCAATTGGGTTACCGCCCCAAAAATCCAGTGACACTGGGCGAGGTGGAACGCGCCGAGGTTGAGGAGTTCCTGGATGCCATCGATGCCGATGATGATGTGCAGAACGTATTTGCGGGACTGGCGGATTAAAAAACAAAATTATGCGTGACAGGCATTGGTCCAGGACTTTCACTCAGTGTTAACCTTGTACAATGACTAGCGAAGCAATAGCCAAACAAGCGATGCATTTATTTTTTGCCGGTAACGAGGACGCCGCTTTCGTGTTACTTATTCCGCTTGTTGAAAATGGCGACAATATTGCCAAGGCCAATTTGGGCTTTCTTTTTTCCCGGTATTATAAACGTAATAAATTTTCAAAATTAAAAGAAGGTGCGCAACTGCTGTTAGAGGCCTGTAATGAAGGTGAACCCTCTGCCTGTCACAATTTGGCCGGGTTATGGTTGGGTAATGAACCGGCACTGGGCAAAGATCTCAAGCAGGCCGCCTATTTTTATTTAAGGGCAAGAGACTTAGGCGGACCGATGGCGGATGAGGGGTTTTACACGCAATGGGAAAATGAACTGTATAACGAATGAAGGAGAATAACATGTCAGTTGCAACGTTTAGCGGCAGTTGTTTGTGTGGCGCGGTACAATATGAATTGCACGGCGAGCCAACGCGCTTTTATCATTGTCACTGCAAACGCTGCCGTAAATCCACCGGCACAGGCCACGCCTCCAACCTGTTTGTAAAGGATGCGGATCTTACCTGGCGCAAAGGAGAAACATTGGTGCGCTATTTTAAAGTACCGGAGGCCGAACGATTCACGCGTTGTTTTTGTCAGCAATGTGGTAGCGCTCTGCCACGACTGGTGCCGGAATTGGGTGTGGCGGTGATCCCAGCGGGTTCGTTGGATAATGAACCTGTAATGGTACCGCAGGCGCGGATATTTTGGGATTCACGTGCGTCATGGTCCTGTGGCTCGGGTGAGCTCCCGGTTTTCTCCGAACAGCAAACGTAAAAGGTAATGTCACTTTCATGCCCTATATTAAATCTGAAGCTCGATCGAGACTCGACGCTGGTGCAGCACCGGACAATGTCGGTGAATTAAATGATGTGCTTAGCAAACAGGTGGATGAATACCTGAAACGCAAGGGTGGGGTGTCATATACTGAGCTGAATGCCGTCATTAGTGTGTTGGCTTGTGCCAAGCTGGAGTTATATCGGCGTATTGCCGCACCGTATGAAAATCAAAAGGTCATAGAAAATTATGCAAAAAAAACCATGTTGCGGGTATTTAATATTATTGGCCGGGAACATCCGCTGCTGGCGCAATACCGAGCCCATTTAAAACGGTATACGCATTAACATGAAACCCTTTGCTGAATCCAGCGAACAAAACAAACAGCCGATACTCGGGGTGTTGCAATTGGAATTGGCGCAAGCAACCTCGGTGTTGGAGATTGGCAGCGGTACCGGTCAACATGGGGTGTACTTTGCCGAACAATTTCCGCATCTGCAGTGGCATTGCTCGGATCAGCGGCAATACCTGCTTGGCATAGAATTGTGGCTGAAGGAATCAACCTGTGCAAATTTGCACGGGCCGCATGAGCTGGATGTCATGCAGGCACATTGGCCTGCCCATCATTTCGATGCAATATTTAGTGCGAACACCACGCATATCATGAGTTGGCCCATGGTAGTACAGATGTTTGCGGGGATTGGCAGGGTGTTGCCCACAGGCGGTAAGTGCTGTATTTACGGGCCGTTTAATTACCAGGGTCGCTACAGCAGTGAGAGTAATGCGCGTTTCGATCAGTGGCTCAAGCAACGTGACCCGGCGAGCGGGATTCGTGATGTGGATGACTTGCAACAACTCGCACGTCAGGCGGGTTTAACCCTGATCAATGATCATGAAATGCCGGTGAACAACCGTATACTGGTATGGCAGAAAGAGACTCAGTAGTGAATGATGGAAAACAAGGCAAATTAGCACAAGTTATTGATGAATCTATTGCGCCTCATGACAGTATTCTATTGAGGCCTCTTCACATCCATTAAGACACACCACTTTTCCAATTGAATTTATCGCTGCACCGCCGCCCACTTCTGTAGAACACCAGACTTTTTGCAATCCATCGATTGCACAATCGCCTTTCCCACAGACGACCTTGCCTTTGCTGTTGCGTACTGCACCACCACCTGCATCGGCACAATACACCTTGCCGTACTGATCAGATTCACAGTGACCTTTGCCACACACGACCTTTCCAGCTTGATTCGTGAAACAATCGGCATAAGCGTGATGAGTGAATATTAATGCTGAAATCAACAAAGTTGTGCGGATTATCATAGTAGCACCTGCGGTTGTGTGGGTGGTATTGGGCATGCCGGAGTAACAATTAAATAGCTGCACAAAATCATACTCTGTATTCTGATCGGTACAAGGGAATTTTCAGTCATTAGCAGTGCGCTGGGATCGGTTCGCTGTAGCGACGCAGTGGCTGAAGGCAAAAAAACAGCGTTGATCTTCCCGTCAGCAATACCGGTCTTTTACTTCTACGTGTAACAATTTTGGCATTAAGCTGCAACAAAGCTCCAGTAGGTTAAGCCGACATCTGCATTGATGTTGTTTTACGTCTTTGCCACTCTAAATTTAAAATAAGGAGTCTGCCATGATTCAACATAGAACTATTTTTACTGCAACAGCCGTGTTTACCACATTCCTCAGTCTTGTATCGATTGCGTCCGCCAGCGGCGATGTTGATCAGGAGAATCGAGACAGGAAATACCATGATAACGCCCTCAGTGTGCAACTTGGTCCTCGCCCTTACTACCTTGTTGACGATATGGCACCAAGCCAGCTCAAGAGTAAGTTACAGAGTTGTGCAAATGGCCCATTTAAAAAGACTGAATTTTCAATTGGTCATCGTGGTGCGGCGTTACAGTTTCCGGAGCACACCAAACAATCGTATGAAGCCGCCGCGCGTATGGGTGCGGGGATTGTCGAATGTGACGTGACCTTCACCAAAGACAAAGAATTGGTATGCCGTCATTCGCAATGCGATTTGCAGTCGACGACCAACATTCTTGCCACACCACTGGCCGCCAAGTGCGCCGTGCCGTTTACTCCGGCTAATTCCGCTACAGGCGCACCCGCCAGCGCCACGTGCTGCACGACGGATATCACACTTGAAGAGTTCAAAACACTCAAAGGTAAGATGGATGCCTTCAATCCACGCGCTACCACGGTGGCGGAATACATGAACGCCACACCGAGTTTTCGTACCGATTTATACGC
>JANNJI010000485.1:0-3773 GCA_031405795.1 Gammaproteobacteria bacterium | reverse complement strand
AACGAAATTCAACCCGCATGTTGCTCAACCATTCTTGCTCGGTCTTCGGTGTACAGGGGTCGGCACCGCACATCCCCAGCCGTGGCTTGTTAATACCATGACCAATCGCGGCAAACTGGCTGGTATCCAGTTTTAAACCCTTGGCCTCACCGTATTGAACCAGGCTATCGCGTACCGCATTCGCACGGGTCATTGACAGGTTTTTTGCCGATTGCCGAATCCGATTGAGCACCAGCTCAGATTCACCGGCACTTTTCTTTTTGGTATACGCCAAGGGATCGGCGTGACCCTCCACCGTAATCACTGCACCGCCATAGGTTGCTGCCAGGGCAATGGCCCGATCAAATTCTTTCGCATAATCCTTTGCCACAAAATCATTCTGATTGGGTTTGAAGAACACCTCAAAGCTGAATAGCTCACCTTCAGACAGTTTTTCCTGTTCACTGCGCCGGGCGACCACGCGTGACACTTGATCTTTATCAAACCGCGGGGTTTCGGCAACGGTGGTTTGGCTCAAGCCGGTTTTTAATGCATTAAAATCCCAGCGGGCCTGTTCGATTGTCTGTTTCTGCTTGGTTAAACCGATACCTAACATCGCGGTTTGAATTTCCTGATTGAGCACATCAAAACGACGCGGAAACGTTTTATTATTAAAAAAATTGGAATTGCCACTCCAACCTGCAAACTCTGCATCGTGGTACATCGCTTCAGCATCCGCGGTTGCCTGGGCGCTATCCAGTAATAACGTGGCCGACGCCGTCAGTAATTTGCGGTACTCGGGATCCTGGGCGTTCTTACCGCTGAATAATACCTTCAGCTTTTGCTCAGCCAGCAACAGGCCTCGCACCAGACGCTCAACTTTGTCGCGGTTAGCCTTGAAATAATCCGCACGCACGGCATACACATCACCGATGATGCGGTTCGCGGTTTTGGTTGAAAGCAGAATACGCGCACCTTTAATGGAATCTTCCGCGCCGGTACCCACGCTCCCGCGCGTGGTTAAGGCCAGCGCGTCAGGAATAATGACAATGGCGGCATCAATGTTGGTTTCATATAACTTTGCCTTGGGCGAATCTTTGGTACCCGTGATATCCCGGGTCCAATGGATGTTGACATCCTTCATGGTCAAGCCGGTGTCCGCCAAGACCTTGGCCAGGTAATCGATATGTGGCCCGTAAGTTTGTACAGCTATCGTCTTGCCCTTGAGGTCGCCCGGTTTTTTGATATGGGATTTGGCAACGATGGCGTCACCACCGACCGACCATGTCATTTGATAAATCACCACCAATTTGGTGCGAGGATCGCGATTGGCCACTTCGGCCGCCTGATTAACCATCCCCAGGGTACCGCGCAGGTAGGGAGACTCGCAGGTAACATACGCCTTCAGCTGATTGGCAAAGACATCGTCGCGCAGCAGCTTCACCTTCAGGCCCTGCTGATCGAACAGGCTACCGCTGGTTGTTTGCGCCGCATTGCCGTTTGCATAGATGGTGGCAATATCCCCACCCCATGTAATGATTGGCAGCGTCACTGTTTCCGACTTTGCGCAGTCACGCACCGGGGTGTTAACCACCTCCACTAAGGGTTGTACCTGTGTAGTGGCGTATAGGATGGATGGAAAGAATGCCAGACCGCTGACAATCAGCAAAATCCTGGCGAATGGTAATGAAGAGTGATGCATGGTGGCTGTTACCCCCTACTTGTGTATAACTATAATGCCACAGCCAATTCGACAAGCAAAGATAATCCCGGTGTGTTCATATACCAAAATCATTGGGCTGTGGTACTGACTCAACCATTATTTTACTTCCCTGGCTGGCCTAATGGTGCACCATCCCTGATAATGCAGTTTGCCATCCTTTTGCAAACGCCATGACAACAACCGAACAGCTTGTGGATATCCTGCAACGTAACGATACCAAGGCGCTTGCCCAGTGTCTTGCGGCAGGAACGGATCCCAATACCCCGCTCCCCGGTGGCGAAACACCCTTGATGATGTCGGCGCGCCAAGGACATAACGAACAGGTTGAACTGTTGCTGCGTTATGGTGCTGATTCAACACAACGTGATAACAATGGTATGTCCGCTACGGATTATGCAGTTGCCCGTGGGCACACACAGATCGCACAATGGCTCGCACGCCCCCCTTTGCCGTCACTCGATCACGAGGAAGAGTCCTTTCTGCGTGATGTGTGGGGAAGTGGTGTTGTCCAGGCTATGCGTCATTCCTTGGATAAAACAGCACGTCAGCAACACGTCACACCGCCCAAATCCAGCACCACGAATAACCCTGCGGCGAAGACCGAAAAACCCGCCAGTGTGGCACCAACTGAAATCCGCGCCGATGAATTGATCGGACAGCAACAGGCAAAAACCGCCTTGCAGCAAATCATCGCCCTTGCACAAATTAATGCGGAACGGCAGAACCGCAAACTGAAAACCCAGCAAGTGACCTTACATGCGATCTTTGCGGGCGCCCCTGGCACCGGTAAAACCACCTTTGCCCGTTATTACGCACAGGAAATTCGCCGGTTGGGTCTGCTCAAAAAAGGCCAGCTCATCGAGGTCTCCCGCGAACAACTCGTGGCTGCACATCAAGGTGGCACTGCACCCAAAACCGCCGCTGTTGTCGAAAGCGCACGTGGTGGCGTGTTATTCATTGATGAGGCTTACAGCCTGAAAACCTCCAAAGATGACATCTTCGGTGATGAAGCGATCGTGACACTATTAAAAATGATCGAAGACCTGCGTGATGAGTTGATTGTGATCCTGGCCGGTTACACTGAACCCATGCGTGATTTTTTGCATCACAATCCAGGCTTAAAAAGCCGTATTCCCCATTTTGTTGAATTTACCGACTTTAGTGATGAAGAGTTGGGGGCGATATTTGATTTATTTTGCCGTAAGGCCGGGCTCAGCGTCGCCGCCGAGGATCGCCGTTTTGCCATCACTGAAGTGGTACGCCGCCGCAAGGGTCGCAATTTTGCAAACGCCCGCGAGGTACGTAACATCTTTGAACGGGCCATCGCCCAGCAAAGCCTGCGACTGTTAACCAACGACATCAAGACACTGAGCAGCGAAGCGTTAAGCTCGTTGCTGCATACTGATTTTACCGAAGACCCCTCTGACCATACTCAGGATACGCAGGCGAAAACAACCGCCGCTAAACAAACCGCATTACAGCGCCTGCACGCCTTGCATGGACTGGCCAACATTAAATCCGAACTGGAACAACTCGCCGACTTTGTACGGATCTCAACATTACGCCGCCAGGGTTTTGGGCTGGCCGATATCAGCCTGCACATGATCTTTACCGGTAACCCCGGCACCGGTAAAACCACCGTCACCCAGTTGCTGGCGGCGTTGCTGCACGAACTTGGGCTTATTTCCAGCGATCACATTGTCCAAACAGATCGTTCCGGTTTGGTGGCCGGTTACGAAGGGCAAACCGCGTTAAAAACCCGCGAACGTGTCGAGCAGGCATTGGGTGGCGTGTTATTTATTGATCAGGCTCACGCCTTATTTCAATCCCATCAGGATAATTTCGGCCAGGACGCGATGAACACCCTGCTGCAATGTATGAAAGAATACCGTTCGCAATTGGTTGTTATTTTGGTCGGCCCGACGCAACCGATGAATGAATTTCTAGCGCAACACCCGGAATTACAAGCGGCCTTTCCAAGGCGCCTCGACTTTGCTGATTTCAGCAGCGACGAACTGATCGCGATTGCACAAGACGTTGCCCGCGCCAATGGTTATGTTATCGATGCACC
>JANNJI010000484.1:0-2676 GCA_031405795.1 Gammaproteobacteria bacterium | reverse complement strand
GTGACAGATATTCTGGTGCGTGTTCTCAACAAGAATCCGGCAACAACCTTTGTTGTCATCGATGAAGTTGAGAAGGAAGATTGGGGCATTGGCGGTGTTCCGGTGGATGAATTTCGTAAGAAAAATGTTCTTTAAATCACTTCAACCACGGAGACAGAAAAAATGAAACTCTATTACTTACCCGGTGCTTGTTCACTTTCACCACACATCGTGCTGCGCGAGGCGGGCATGAAGTTTGAGATCGAGCGTGTGGACATGGCGACTCATAAAACTGAAACGGGCGCTGATTACACGCAGATTAATCCAAAGGGTTATGTTCCGGCTTTGCAACTTGATGACGGTCAGGTACTGACTGAAGGAGCCGCCATTGTCCAGTACATTGCTGATCTGCACCCTGAAGCAGGTCTTGCCCCGACATCGGGGACGTTGGCGCGTACACGCCTGCAGGAACATCTGAACTACATTGCCGCGGAATTCCACAAAGCCTTCGGACCACTTTTCTCCTCTGACGCTTCTGGGGAGGCAAAAGCGGCTGCTGTCACTAACGTTGGCCGTCGGCTTGATCATTTCGAGCGCATTTTCGCCGATGGACGTTCCTATCTTTCAGGGAATACCTTTTCAGTAGCCGATGCGTATCTCTTTGTGATCTCAAACTGGACAAAACCCACCGGTATTGGCCTTGATAAATGGCCACATGTTTCGCGTTTCGTTACGCGTATCGCCGGTCGGGAGAAAGTAAAAGAAGCCATGCGTGCAGAGGGCTTGCTCTGAATCACTATTCGTACCTCGCCGTCTCCCATGCATGGATCGCATGTTTCCTGATTTCACCCCAGTGATAGCCGCCGAGTTTGCCGCTTTGTTGAATCGCACGGTGGCAAGGAATGAGGAAGGCCACCGGGTTGGCACCAACGGCACCACCGACCGCGCGTGCAGAGCGCGGTCGGCCTATTGCTGTTGCGACATTGGAATAACTGGTTACAGTTCCCGGTGGTATCTGTAACAAGGCCTTCCAGACACTGATCTGAAAGTTGGTGCCGGACACATGCAACGACAAGGGGCGATCCAATTTTTCTTTGCCGTCGAACATCGCATTGACAATGGCGTGCATGCGCGGGCGATTTTCCTGCAACATGGCGTGTGGCCACTGCTTGGTTAAACCAATCAGGTGTTGTTCGATGCCTGCATCATCCAAAAAAGCCATATTGCAGATGCCGCGTGTTGTAGCAGCAATGAATGCCTTACCAAAGGGAGTATCCTGTGTCGCATACTCAATTGTTACACCGACACCCCCCATTTTATATTCACCGGGTGTCACCGCTTCCAATTGAACGAAGTGATCGTACAAACGCGAACCACTGCTCAAGCCGATGGCGTCAGCAATCTCCAGCAATGGTTTTGCTTCGCGCAGCAATTGTTTGGCACGTTCCAACGTCAGCACCTGTAAGAATCTTTTGGGCGTGACCCCGGCCCAACGACAGAACAGACGCTGAAAGTGGTAGGGACTCAAATGAACATGCGCGGCGATATCATTCAATGTCGGTTGGTTATTTACCTGATGGGTAATAAAAGAAATTGCCTGGGCGATGCGATCATAGTCAGACATCTCAATTTTCCATGGACATATTGGCTGTGTATTTCAGGTGCGATTGATAGAGATTCCGCCATCAGCTAACAGTGCCGAGCCGGTGGTAAAACTCGATGCATCGGAGGCAAGGTAAAGTGCTGATTTCGCGATCTCTTCCGGTAATGCCATGCGCTTCAACGCGTGCAGGCCTTGGACAAACGCCAATGCTTCCGGTGTGTTCGCAAAGATTCGGCCCATTGGCGTATCCGTGCCGCCCGGTAGGAGGGCGTTCACGCGGATACCCCTGGCACCGAGTTCTGTTGCGAGTGTCTGCATGAGACCGATGAGTCCTGCCTTGCTCGCAGCATACGCCGCTGTCCCCGGAAAACCCACAGTATAACCGACGAAGGTCGATGTGAGGATAATGGAACCGCCGCCGCGTTCAATCATCGCGGGAACTTGATACTTCGCGCTGAGGAAGGCACTGGTTAGATTCGTGCTGATCGTATTCTCCCATTCCGAAAGAGATACGTCCGGCGTGGCACCCATCTCACCGAGGGTGCCCGCGTTGTTGAACGCCACATCAAGACCGCCGAAGTGATCGACAGCCAGTTCGACCAAGGCCTTCGCGAAGGTCTCGTCCTTGACGTCACCGGCAAGTGCGACGGCATGACCACCGACCTGGCGGATTTCCTTCACTAGTACGTCCAATTCCAGTTGGCGTCGCGCCGCGACGATGACCTTTGCGCCCTCGCTGGCAAATAATTTTGCGGTGGCGTAACCGATGCCGGAACTTGCGCCGGTGATGATGGCGACTTTGTTGGACAGTGCTGGCATGTGGCGAAATCTCTCGTTATTTATTTTCGTACTGACAAGGATGTGTTCCAGTACGGGTATAACTGACTATAGAGATTTAAGCACCCATCCTCGACCCGGATCTTGCTATGTTGGCGATATGCCTTTTTTGAACTTGCCATGCGCTGCATGCATTAAATAAAAACTCTCGTAAAATGTATCAACTTCGTTACTATTTCCTGATGTCTTCGGTTTGGCGTTTGTAGTCTTCATAGCGGGTGTTCGTTTCACTGATACAGCGTTCATGCTCGCTACGG
>JANNJI010000483.1:0-4287 GCA_031405795.1 Gammaproteobacteria bacterium | reverse complement strand
GTCAGCCATTGCCGAAGCGGCCCGCGCAATACGACTTGGTATCTGCGACGTGGCCATTTGCGGTGGTGTCGGGGCTGATGTTGATCCATTGATGCTGGCTGGTTTTGGGCGGATTGGCGCATTAAGTGCGCGCGGCGTATCTTGTCCGTTTGATACGCGGCGGGATGGTTTTGTTGTCGGTGAAGGGGCAGCAATAATTGTACTTTCCGCTGAACGTGGCGCAGCGGTAGTGGAGTTGGCTGGTGAAGGTCGTTCGCTGGACGCGCACAACCTAACCGCGCCTGATCCGGAAGGCGATGGCGCAATGCGGGCGATGCGAGCCGCGTTGGCGGCGGCGAAGATCGATTCGGTAGATTATGTGCAAGCCCACGGCACCTCGACACCGTTGAATGATGCTGTCGAAACCATGGCCCTGCATCGCGTATTAGGCACTCATATTAATAAGTCACACGTCAGTTCGGTCAAAGGGGCGCTTGGCCATTGGATTGCTGGTGCTGGCGCGCTGGGATTTTTGTGTGCGCATGAGGCCATCATGACCGGCACAATATTTCCAACCGCAAATCTTGCCAACCCGGATCGCGACTGTGATTTGCCGCACGTGCTGGGTGGCGCGATTAAGAAGACAGTCACCACGGCGCTCGTCAATTCATTCGCCTTCGGTGGCGCGAATTGCAGTCTTGTTTTACGGCGTTGTGCATGATGCATCAGCGTCATGAGGTCTATGTGCAAGGCGCGGCGGCAATCAGTGCGTTCGGTGTGGACTGGCTTGGGCTAGGTTCTGCAATCATGACAAATAGCATTGCATTGTCTCCTGCTCGTCAGCTGGCGGAATCGCATGGATCGGTGCTCGCCTCCGAAGTTGCCGCCATTCCATCTTCAATCGACGTCGACGCACGCGCCTGCAAGCTGATGTCATACCCGGCGCGCCTCAATGCTATTGCGCTGTACCAGGTCTTGCGCGACACAGGATGGGAGAACGGTCGCGACGAGATCGCTTTTTATCTTGGCGTCGGGGCGTCGGGTGGTTCCGTGGCGGAGTTAACCGAGATGTTGCGCGCTAGCATAGATAACCAGATTTTTACTCTTGATCGTTTCGGTACGGCAGGTCTGGCGGCGTGCAATCCACTGTTTGCCTTTCAGTTGATGAATAATTTCACACTCTGTCACGGCGCAATTTTGCATGGCATTGGCGGTCCGAACAGCGCTTTTTATTCTCGTGGTAATGGTACGGTTGCCGCTTTGTCGGAAGCAATGCATTTGGTGGCAAGCGGCGAGTGCGAGCGAGCGTTGGCCGGTGGGGCGGATTCGGCGCTTCATCCGGTGACGTGGGCGCAATTGTGTCGTGAAGGACTTATTGATGAAGGCTTTATTCCAGGCGAAGGTGCGGGATTGTTGGCGTTGTCGCGAGACTCTGTCGGTGCCCTCGCCGTACTGAGCCATTGTGAATTTCATGCAGCTGCCGAGTTGCGTGCTGGCGCGGTGCAATTGGCGTCCGATATTATTCATGATTTCAAACCAACCGTGGATGATATTGTGCTGTTCTCCGCCTGGGGAGATAAATCGCGTGAGATGTTGTTGCAGGCGTGCAATCTTTCTGATGTAAGCAAGATTATTAACGCCTCTGCCTGCTTGGGTGATGCGCTTGCCGCTGCGCCTGCGTTGGCGTGGGCGGTAGCCTTGGATTTGCTGGTGTCTGGAAAAGCGCCGCGTGTATTGGTATTGAACGCAGGCATTGACGGCGGCCTTGGCTGCATCGTGTTGCGGAGCGTGGCATGACAACGGCGGTGATTTCCGGTTTCGGTGTGGTGTCCGCTTTTGGTGTTGGTTCGGCTCAATTGTTTGATGGTCTGGCCAGTGCACGAGGTGCAGTTGGACAAATACGCTCGTTTGATGCCAGCCATTTTCCAACTCGGGTTGCCGGTGAAGTAGATGTCGCTGCGATTGAGCGTCATTGGATCATGCAGCATTTGGGCGCCATCAATGTCGATACTAGTGTGCTGGATGAATTCGAGTCCATCGGCGCATGGCGTGACCGAAAAATAGTGTTTGGCTTGCTTGCCGCCATGGAAGCCTGGCGCAATGCCCAATGTGGCACAGCCGAACAAGCAGCGGGATTGGTAATGGCGTTAGGATTGGAACAGGCCTTCCTGGAAGACTTCGCGCCATTCTTTAACGACAAAGGCATCGATTGGCAGGCCGAGCAAGCCGTGCGCAGCTCGGGTTTTCGCTATCGATCCGATGTCGATTTAGCTGCGAAATTAATTAGTCGTCTGCTCGACTTGACGGGGCCAACGATTGTTAATGCATCGGCCTGCGCTGCTGGTGGCTTGGCAATCGCGCAGGCGGCCGCGTTGATTGAGCGCGGTACTGCCTCGATCATACTGTGCGGTGGTGCCGATTCAATGGTGAATCCACTGGGCATCGGCGGCATGACACGCTTGGGCGCACCCTCACCGCGTTGCGAACCCGACGCCTGTCGTCCATTTGACCGTCGGCGTGATGGGCTGGTGATTGGCGAAGGCGCGGCGATGTTTATCGTTGAAGCAGAACAACGTGCGTTAAAACGCGGGGTAAAACCATTGGCACGCATTCTTGGTTACGGCAGCAGCCAAGATGCCTATCGCGTGACTGCACCACGCCCCGATGGTGCCGCCGCGCGTAAAGCAATGCAGTGCGCGCTTAATCGTGCACGTTTAGACGGCAGTGCCGTTGGTTACATCAACGCCCACGGTACCGGGACACCGTTGAATGATGTTGCTGAAGCACGCGCGATACGCGATCTGTTTGGTGCCCATGCCGATCGATTGCCGGTGAGTTCCATTAAGGGCGCAATCGGTCATCTGATGGCGGCATCAGGGGCGATTGAATTGGCGGCATGTTTGCTGCCCTTGCAACAAAACGTCTTACCTGGCACCGCTCACCATCAGCAAAAAGATCCGCAATGCGCGATCAATGTGATCGGTGAGCAGCCGCGTGAAGAGAAGGTCGATGTCATACTCAGTAACTCGTTCGGCTTCGGTGGACAAAACGTGAGTGTGATACTCGGACGGTATCAATGAGATCAGCACATCAGGTCGCCATTAAGGGTTGGGCGTGGCGTACGCCCTTCGGCTCATCCATTGAAAACGTCACGCGCAAATTGCTTGCCGGAGAGCGCGCCGTGCGCACGAACACACGTTTTGATG
The DNA here is from genome assembly GCA_031405795.1 of Gammaproteobacteria bacterium. Classification (GTDB taxonomy): domain Bacteria; phylum Pseudomonadota; class Gammaproteobacteria; order UBA6429; family Thiohalophilaceae; genus JACQBC01. The sequence continues at coordinate 1,102 of JANNJI010000483.1, read as the reverse complement.
CCGCCAGCTACTTGTGCACCGTCGCCTCGATCATCAAGGAGGAGCCCGATGTTGTTCGACATCGCCGTTTTTTACGCAGGATGGGTTTGTTTGCGTTGGAAGTGGCACGTGAGGGACTTTGCCATTCCGGTTTATCGGCAGGCGATAGGGTTGGACTTTTCTTTGGTTATGGAGGATTGCGCGCCCATTGGGACGACATGATGCCTGCATTCGAACATCAACAATCCGATGGTGATGGTGCCTGGAAACGCGGCATGAATCTATTGCATCCCTATTGGATGTTGCAGCACTTGTCGAATAATGCCCATGCTCTGGCAGCGGAAGAATTGCAGGTACGTGGCGAGGGTGCGACTTTTGGTGGGGCCAATGCCGGTGCCCAGGCCCTAGCAGCAGCAATTCGTGCGCTGGAAGCGGGTGCGATTGATACTGCCGTGGTGGTTGGTTATGACTCGTTTATTGAACCGGAAACACTGGTTGACCTTGCCGCCAGGGGCATGTTGACGATGCAGGCTGGACGTAACGTGGCTGCACCTTATGACCAAACGGCACAGGGTTTTGTGCCGGGAGAGGCAGCAGCCTCCTTAATATTGCAACGCGTTGGCAGTGGCGATGGGCGTGAGCTGGCGTATTTGCAAGCGGCCGATGGCGCGGATGGTGAAGCCACTGCACCAGGTCTCAATACGATCACGAATTTATTGGCGAACCTGGCGCAAGGCGATATCATCATTGATGGTGCTGGCTGGGCGCAACCCGCACAGGATAACGCGGAACGAAGTGCGTTAGCCAAATTTGCAGGAGCTGACACGATGTTGTGCTGTACCATGAGTGCATTGGGACAACTGGGCGCAGCAGCGCCCTTGGTGCAGGCAATTGCACTTGCCGAACAATTGCGTTTGCAAATGGTGGCGCCTGTTGCCGGGTTACAGCACATAGCCGATGGCCCGTTGCGTCCGCTGACATCTGCAACAGCCATTAACATACGTTCTGCGCTTGCGATCTCTATGGGGACGCCAGGATTGGCAGGTGCAATCAGGATCGATGTGCCATGAATACCGAAGTCAGATCAACAATGAAAACCGCCTTAGTCACGGGTGGTTCGCGT
>JANNJI010000482.1:0-6272 GCA_031405795.1 Gammaproteobacteria bacterium | reverse complement strand
TGTACAATTTATACTGGTATTTGCTGGACAACTGATTGTCGGTGCATTGGTATCTGTGATTGTAATGGTCTGTGTACCGTTTCCTGGCTTGCGCTGATAAATTCGTTGGTAAGCACGCCTTTGTTCACCCATGAACTGCTGCCCCAATCAGGTGGAATGGGCACCCCTGCCCCTCTGCACTCATTAATATATGCAGAGCCACCCAACGTAGTTGAAAACAATACCGTGCCACCGCCGCCACTCTCCAGCAGTCCTTCGTCAATCAGTAATTTTTTTAATTCGGACGGCAGTTCAATCGATTCAACGTCATTAATATTTGCAGCAGGATCACTTTGTAAGGCGGATTCCAGTAATTTCTGCCTTAGTAATTTCATCTTCCCAGACAGGGTATCGGCATTGGCGGGTTTTGTTTCCTTGATCAACCATTCGATCAACGCCACATTGGTGTAATGCTCACTTTGGCTATCCCATTTTTGTCCACTGAATAACCGCTGCCGCTTCTGTTCGAAGAGTACGCGTCGTTTCTCATCTGTCTTTTTTAGCAGGGCATCCCGATAATAATTTTGCGCCTCTCTTAGAAACTCCGGCGTTACCTGAATCTCTTTGCCAGTTCGGTCAAACATGGCGCCGTGGCCGATATAGGCAATGGGCTCCATTGTTTCACTGAGCGGATCGCTGTTGGAATAGGCAGGCTGAATAGCTGAAAAGACAAAGAACAAAACCAGGACGCTGATGACGGGTAACGTTTTTCTGTGCATGGCTATATCCTATAAAAAGTGATATTCCTTAAGTATGGTTTTCACGTTACCCGCTGCACACGCCGATCGCCGTGACTTTTTGCAGCGAGGGTTTGTGACATATTCACATGGATAGGGCTATTTTGGAAAATGCATGCCTCGACAGAGGCCATTACTCTCTGGCACAGCGATTTTAGCGCCGCTATTTCTATTTAGGCTTAATTGAAAAACCGAGCATTATTTGCGTGGGCTTTTGCTTGAAATGTTTTTTGATCTCCACCTGCGCAAGTTCAGCTATTTCAGCCACCGGCTTGTCTTTCGGTATGCCGTCAAAATTAACGCTAACTAATGCAAGAACGCCATTATTCCAATTAAAACCGACAAAAGGTTTCATGCCAACTGATTTTTCCAGCGCATTTGCCACTGCTTGCGAATGATCAAATCCTTCTTTAACCGTGTTGACAGCGTCGCATGCTGTCAGTGACAGTAACAAAAGTATAGAAATAGCAACTTTGTTCATCGATCCTCCAAGGGTATTTTTCCTAATGTCTGTTTCAACCGCCGACGAAACTGATCGGCTGCAGGTAGCGGCTTGAACTTAATTGTCTTGCTTTGTAGTACTGATCACAAATATTTTCTGAAAAATCGAGTCTGTTTAATTCGTAACAACAGTATAGTTTTCGATTTTCACATGCGCCTCCTCGCACGGTTTAGTACACACCCGTAACACATCATACTGCAATTAAAAATATACTAAAGAGAATGCTTATCGGCCCGCCTATGGCGGATTTTGAACACGCGAGTATAAAACCCGTTCAGGTATTTTTCCAGAAACGCTCCATTGCGATATAGATATATGAGGCAGACCACCCAATTAACAGAAGGCCGTTAAGAACCTCTGAGCCAGCCAGCAATCGCAGGGCACCTCCGGGAACGACATCCCCGTATCCAAGCGATGAGTATGTTTCCGCGGAGAAGTACAGGCATCGAGCCAGAGAAATATAGCTGGCATCGCCTAATGTCCCGGCCCCAAAATATTGGACGAGTATGTATATCGTAACAGCGTATAGAAATATTTCTACAGCATGAGCGAGGAAGGCCCCAAAGATGACAACAACGAGTTTGGCTCGTGCGGGAACACCCAGATCCGCGAGCCACAGGGTCAACATGCGCAGAACTTCATAGTGAATAACCGTTGTCAGAACGAGAAGCAGAATGCAGAAGATGCTAACCAATACCATCGCTTCCTCCTGGGCAGCTATAATCCTGGCCCATGAACAAATAGATAACCGGTAAGGACTGCACCCAGAATGGCAACAACCAAGTTCACAAATACGCCTAGATTTACTCGATAGCCCACTGGGATTTCAATGGGTTTGAGGGTGCGAAGAACTGTGCGGTACTGAACAACTGCAGCGGCAGCAGCAAGTGCGCCCAACACAATAAAGGCGAGGCCAATCCAAAAAGACGAGTTTCGTTGCAGTGTCTCGCCATTTTGAAGCGAGAGCATATGTACAAACAGGCCAAAGCGTTCGATCACAAAACCGAACGCCATTAATGTCAAACTGGTGCGATTCCAAGCAAGTAGCGTGCGCTCAGCCGCGAAGAAAACTCTTGGATCGTTCAAATCAGACATGTGCAATCACCATAGTGCCTAACAATTAGATGGACGGCTGTTCGTAATTTACCTTGATCATTTATCATCAGCCCATAGACCAGCATTATCGACCCAACGGATCGCAGCCGCATACCAGTACGCCGCCCCAAACAATACTGTGCCGAATGCTAATGGCTCATATAAGAAGCTGGCAATAAAAAACATTAACCCAACAACCGCAGACCCGACCTCATAGGCCAATGCCGTTTTTCTTGTGCTGATTGACCACAAGGCCTGTTTTACCCAGAAAGGGGCATTTGACCACGTTTCATTTTCTTTGTTCAGCATTTTATACTCCTGGCGCATAATGTTCAAAATCACCGGACCTACGCAGCTTTTCACGCAGGTCCGGCGCGTATTTTGTTCCAGAGAACAATCATCTGTAATATTAGAAACTATTGCGCTCTGGGGTGCCGTCGTTTATTTTTGAACCCAGCAAGATTATATTTTTTCAAATTCTCCCATCAATCCAAGCCTGACGGTGATAATTTCAACATTAGTCAATGCAAGGTGTGGTCCTTGACGGACATTCTTCGGAGTAATCCAAAAATCGCCTGCCTCGCATTTCACTCCACCAGTTTCGATAGTACCACTTAAAACCAGGACGTACTCATCTGCGGGGTGAGTATGAGCGGGGATTTTTGTCCCCTTTGTTAAGGTTGCTTTGTGAATAGAACCATCTTTGATGGGTTCTGCCAAAGGCAAAAGCCTTACTCCTGGAAGAAAATCTAATTCAATCCATTTACCTTCATTAGCCCTTATAAATTTTTGCTGTGTCATTTGACCTCCTCGCGTCTTTCGTGTTTACTATAAGGTACATGATATTTACTAATTGGTCAATAATGTGTACTAAATGGGGACCCAATGAAAAAGCAGCGGCCAGATAAAAACAAATTGCAACAAGCAAGAGAAAGCAACCTTAGACAAATTGTCTTAAGATGCTCGCGCGCAATAAATTTGAGCGTCATATCAATGATGGAGAAAAAAGACATTGCCAGGCTGACTCAGGGTGAGGCGTTTTTTCTGGCAAACATCTCGATGGATGGCAATACTCTCACTGACCTTTCAACCAAAACCTCGCTTTCAAAACAATCTGCTCTTCAATTGGTTAACCAACTTGAAAAAAAAGGTTTTATAGAAAGATCGGGGTCTCCTACTGATAAGAGATCGAAAATTATTACTTTCACAAAAAAAGGACATTCCATGATGAAAGCCAGTTTTGCAGTCATGGAACAATTGGAACATGACCTCATGATAGTACTGGGAACTGCGAAATTAGAAATGCTGAAGGTGGGTTTATTGGATATTACTGATATTCTGGATACGTCAACTATTAAAAAACAGCAGTGAAATCGTTGGAGTAAAAAATTTAATTTGTATAAGTCGTGACTTGGCCTGAGGGTGTTGATTTTATAAATGCATTATTTGTTGATATCTTTTGAAACCAGAGGTGCTTCGTCATTGACGAAACAACTCTCATATATTAACGTGGCAACAACCCATTCACCATGCTGCTCTGCACTTGTTTCTGACAGGCACTGTAACTCGATTCTTTTTTTACCGCATCCATGATGTCTTTGGCCTGCGTGATGCCGTTCTTCGCTGATTTTTCCAACCAGTGCACGGCCTCACAGACATTCCGCACGCCGTTGGTACCATTTGCGTATAACGCACCCAGGTTGTATTGCGCCATGGGGTCGCCACCTTGTGCGGCCTTGCGCCACCATGATTCGGCCATTTCGGTATTTTGTGTGATGCCATGGGTGCCGAGCGCATAGACAATACCCAAGTTATATTGTGAATCCACGTTGCCTTGTTCCGCAGCACGTTGCCACCAGCTGATGGCGGCACGGATGTCGATCTCAACCCCATCGCCATTGGCATAAGCCACACCCAGATTATGCTGTGCGTAATGATGCCCCACCAACGCTGCCCGCAGATACCAATGCGCTGCGATGCTGGCATCATGTTCAACACCATCGCCGCGATCATGTAACATACCGAGCTTGAATGCCGCGTCGGCATGATCTTGTTCAGCAATGCCCTGCCATAACCGATAAGCCAAATGAAGTTCACCGGCGTCATAGGCCTGATTTGCCTGCGCATATATCTTGTCAAAATTGGCCTGGCGATAGCCAATCTGTTTTTCCGCGATGGCTAATTGCGTGGATAAAAAAGTGGTGGAAGCGGTAATGTCAGCGATACGCGCCTGCGTGACGTTTGAGATGCAGCATAGCACCAAAACAACAGCAGTTAATAAACCCCAGGAGAGCGCCCAATTTCTGGATTGCCGATCAACCGAATACACACGCGCAGTGGATACATGACGACGAAGACCCATATCAAACCATCCTGACATCGGGCAAATAAACTTTACCCTCTGTATGGTTTATCGTCTCAACAACCGGTGACTTTAATCACCCTTTTAATCTGTACCAGAACAATGTGTTAGCAAGATCACGGTTTGTGCTTTACAAGGCGCACGCAACCCACTGGCAAAAAAACGGGGCCGATGGCCCCGTTTTTAACGTAACGCTTGATAGGTACAATTAGGCGGCTTTGGTGACCTTTGGGTTCAACTCACCCGAAACATACCGCTTGGTCATGGCTTCCAGGCTGATCGCCTTGAGTTTGGAGGCCTGACCTGCTGAATTGAATGCCTCAAAACGCGCCTTGCAGATTTCCATCATTGCCTTGGTGGAGGCTTTGAGCCACTTGCGTGGATCAAATTCTTTCTTGTTCTCCGCGAGGAATTTGCGTACTGCACCGGTGGAGGCCATACGCAGATCGGTATCGATATTCACCTTGCGCACGCCGTTCTTGATGCCTTCCTGAATTTCCTTCACTGGCACGCCGTAGGTCTGGCCCATGTCACCGCCGAAGTTGTTGATGATCTGCAACCATTCTTGTGGCACAGAGGAGGAACCGTGCATCACTAAATGGGTGTTCGGCAGACGGGTGTGAATTTCCTTGATCCGTTTGATGTCGAGGATATCGCCGGTGGGCGGACGGGTAAATTTGTAGGCGCCGTGTGAGGTACCAATCGCAATCGCCAGCGCATCCACACCGGTTTTGGCAACGAAATCCGCGGCCTGTTCCGGGTCGGTCAACAATTGCGAGTGATCCAGTTTACCTTCGGCACCACCACCGTCTTCTTCACCGGCCATGCCGGTTTCCAGTGAACCCAAGCAACCCAGTTCGCCTTCCACAGAGACGCCACAGGCATGCGCCAGTTCCACCACGCTGCGGGTGACATTGACATTGTATTCATACGACGCGGGTGTTTTCATGTCTTCCATCAAGGAACCATCCATCATCACCGAGGTAAAGTTGGATTGGATCGAGCGGAAACAGACGCCGGGTGAGGAACCGTGATCTTGATGCATACAAATAGGAATATTCGGATATTGTTCAACCGACGCCACAATCAGGTGACGCAGATAGGATTCGCCGGCATAAGAACGTGCACCGGCCGAGGCTTGCAGAATGACCGGGCTATCTACAGCGGCGGCAGCCTGCATAATCGCATGTACTTGTTCCATATTGTTGACGTTAAATGCGGGCATGCCATAACCGTGTTCAGCGGCATGGTCTAACAGTTGACGTAATGTAATCATGGCCATGGGGGACCTCCTAAAAGTTTAAAAGTTAATAAAAAATCCGTTACAACACTGTTTGGGAGACTCTATATTATATACAAACATCTCAGTCTCCAATTCTTAACGCGGATAGTTCAACCGGCTTCAACCGGCTCCATCTCACCCACGCGCACAATCTTCATACCATTGGTGCCACCTAAGACACCCATTAAATCACCCTTGGTGATGATCACCAGGTCGCCTTCGCGCACGGCACCACGACGCAACAACTCATCAATG
>JANNJI010000481.1:0-1439 GCA_031405795.1 Gammaproteobacteria bacterium | reverse complement strand
GGCAACGCCGTTATCCTGGAGCGGTTTGCGGCGTGGAATGGTTGAGGCAATCCCCTCTGGCGCAGATGAATAAAACCCACCGAGTTTATTATCTTCAAGATTTGCAATTAACGCCGTTGCCAGCTGCTGCGCGGCAGTGAACCACTCTTGTTGTCCTGATACCCGGTACAACGCTAACAAGGCTACACCGAAATGCGCTTGCGAACGTAAGTATGGCCGGGCTTGTATGGGCTTGAGATGAATGCGCTCATCTTGCTTAAGCGCCGCGTTATCTTTGCTATGCAACACCCAACCCTCCGCTTGCTGCCGTTCCTTGATGAGTGTTCGCATGCATTGTTCAGCTGTTCGCAAAAATGTCTCATCGCCGGTTGCTTCATAGAGATGGGTATACGCCACAACAACCCTGGCATTTAAGTCTGTATAGACCGCGTGATCAATCGGCGGCACGCCGTAACGACGTCGCTTGGCATCCGACAAGGAAAAATATTGCAGTGTCGTCCAACCTTTTGGTAAATTTGGCGCTTCGCCCTCTTGACTGGTGTAAAACGTGCCATCCGGCGCCTGCAGCCAGTTTCGTAAATAACGATCCACCTCTTTGGCTGCCGCAAGAAAACGTGGGTCTTTCGTTAAATGATAGGCGTAGGCAAATACTTCCAAGGCCGTGGCTTGTGCGCCAGCACGTTTCTCCGGGATCGGCACCGCCCAGCCTTCAATCCCCGCTGCATAAAAGCCACCCCAGACCGGATCGATCCTTGTCAACATTGCGTAAGAGGTTTGCACCGCGCGTTTTTTTGCTTGTTGATCACCTTCGGCCTGCGCGCGATGAAACAGCTGGATAATATTACCTGAACCTTCGATCTCCTTGAGGTCATCGCCCCAACCGCCTTGTTTGTCATCGAAGTCTTCATCCAGCTGCATGCGAATTCGATTACGAATTTCCGTAAGATCAGTTTTTTCGGGTTCTGGTGACGCCGCGTAAGGCGCCAACGTGTCCGGCTGCAATTCACCTTTTGCATGTTGTGTTATCAGTTGATTGAGAATCGGCATGAAATCCGGTGGGCGGCGATTTCCTCGTAACGCCAACACTTGCGTGCCGTCGGGCGCCATAAAGATGGTGGCTGGCCATGCCCAATCCGAATAACGCTCGCCGATATCCGGTTGGTTGTCGGCATCCACCTGTACAGGGATAAAATTCTCCATCACCCGTGCGATCACTTGCGGATCGCGGTAGGTCAGCTCTTCCATCCAATGGCAGGCAAAACAGACTTCGATCCCAACGTTAATCAATAACATTTTGTTTTCACGTTTCGCGCGTTCAAAGGTCTCCGGCGCCCATTTGTTCCACACAATATGCGGACCTGGCTGCTGAGGTGCCTCGCCACGTTTTGCGGCAGCGGCAAACGGCGAAGTACAAAGTAGCAAAGTGAAAACAACCCAGA
>JANNJI010000480.1:0-4124 GCA_031405795.1 Gammaproteobacteria bacterium | reverse complement strand
CTCCAACGATATTAACTGAGTTAGAGCGAGGTGGCATCGTAGTGTATAAAAGTACCAACGCGGGTGGATCGAAATACATTGCAGAATGCCAGGCGGCAGGCGTACCCATACCACCACCCATATTTGGCCCAGGTTGGAATTTTCAGGGTGAACTCAAAGAAGAATTTATAAGCTGGAACTCCACTACCGATTTGTGGCGTTACACCAGCACCTCCCCTGCAGGTGTGTGTTTAGCCCTACCCCGATCACCCTCTGGCTCCAATCAAGCCAGTTTATTGGGCGTGATTTGTTTAGGCACCGAGACGAGTAAAGCGTGTTTTTGGGATAATCCCAGCGGCACCTCATTTACCAAAGGCGTGCCTGTCGATATAAGCCAATTTAAAGGTGGATTTGATTTAGTCGCCAACGGTCAGGGCGTCTGTAGTGATTGCCACGCTGGCGAAAACCCATTTGTTGTGCATCCGGATACCAGCGCCTTTAGCGGTCTTACCCCCAGTTTAAAACCTGGCAGTTGGTATGATCCGCTCGTCGCCGCGAGTTGGCCACAAAACCCCGGTCCGACCGGAGTGTTAAATGGTGTTGCCTCAAATGAGAAATGCGATTCCTGCCACAATCAGGGCTATGCCGGACGTTTCCCCGATGTATCCCTGGCGCTACCGGGTTATTGTTCATCCGTGTTAAAAAACGCATTGGACATGAGTTTTCCTGGTAATTCGCCCTTCCCTGGCACCATGCCACCGGCTGGTTCACCCGCACGCAGCGAATACAACAACCACATCAATAAACTTATCGCTGCCTGTGATAACTACCCCAGTGTTGGCGAAGTGGTTGACGTTAAATTTCCCGATAATCCCGGATTAATTTCGCCGCCGCAAGTTATCGATCCGTTGTTTGCTTGCGCCAGTATGATCGCCGTCAAAGGCGCAATCTATAACGCTAAGGTAACGTTATTTATTAACGGCAGCGCCGTGGGTTCGTTAATAGCCCACAGCACCGTGCAAGAAAACTTCACCGTACCAAACTTACAAGTGGGCGACAAGGTCACAGCGCAACAGGAATTTGCCAGCGCAACCTCCGCCATGTCGGCACAGGTCATTGTCAAAGATCATCAGGTGGAGTACCCCGCGGGTTTGCCTGCACCGACGATTGAACCCGATTTAATTTACGAATGCGCTGAAACAATTGCAGTGCGGCATGTGCCCGGTGCCATTGTCACGGTGTACAGCAACAATGGTAGCCCGGTAAGTGGCAGCACCAGCACTGGTTGGACGGCGTTCTGGCCGGGTATTCGTCCATTTACGGTAGGCCAGAGTTTTACGGCGGAAATCAGTTTGTGTAAAGACACCAGTCCAAAATCCGCCGATGCCTTTGCCGTGGCAGCACCTCCAACATTACCTGCCCCCACGTTTAATCCCGCCGCAATTTACCCAGGGCAACAATTAGTGACCTTGGAAAATTTAGTGAATGGCGCGTTTACCACAGTAGCCGAAGTGGGCACCGGGGATTTATTTACTCTCACCACACCGATTTCCTGGTTCCCGGATGCCGATGTTGCCACACCACTGGGTCGGTCCATCCTCAGTGGCGATGTATTGTCTGCACGGCAACGCTTATGTACTAAAGGCCCCGAAGGTGAAACACCACCCGCGGGTAAATGTGAAGAGTTACCGGCACCCAAGATTCAACAGCCCACTGCTGGAGATAACTTTGTGGTAGTAACCCAAGCGGTACCCGGTGCGCGTATTCACATTTATGACAACGGCGGCACTGAACTGGGTGACGGTAGTGGCAATGTTATTACATTGACACGCGTCTTAATTGCCGGTGAAGCAATCACTGCCGTGCAACAAATAGGTGAATGTACTGGCAGCACGGGGTACAGAATTTTAGTGGGTAAAAAGCGCAAATAATTATTAGTGTTGTTCGAGTTGTAGTATCAAGCCGCAATCCCCTCAGCTCAGAATGTGGAGGGCGAGGGGATGGTGGCCCATAAAGACGCATACATAAATACCTATTTTCTCTTGAAGAACAGCGTCAGATCATTACTGCTAAAAGGTGGGTTTCTGAACGTGCTGACAAAAATGATGGCTCAGCCCACTGGGTTGTGCTATGCCAATTGCCAGATGACAAACCCCTATCACCCCGGCTATTATTGCCACAACACCCCGTAAGCATGACAATACAATAATGGCTCTCTGCGATGTCCAGAAATAATATAAGAACTAAATCCATGCCAACCTACGCGATCATCAGTATTATCATTTGCGCACTCATCAGCGTTTATATGTGTTATTGGCTGGTGGCGTCAGGATTTAAAACCTATCAATTCGTACGCGAAGCGAAGACCGCAATGGGTATGGTTGTAGAATTACACGAAGAAATTGAGAGAAAGCAAAGAAAAGATTCAAATGGACATTACCGATACGTCACCGAAAAATCTTACTACCCAGTGATTGAATTTACAACCGAGTCTGGCAAGCCAGTCGTATTTCGTGGCGCTAAAGGCTACGATCCACCCCGTTACCGTGTGGAAGACCCCGTTGCGGTGATATACCAGGTGGGTGAAGAAGAAATCAAAACCAAAATTAATAGTTTTGACGAACTCTGGTCTGATTTAATTGCGACCGCCGTAGTCAGCGGGATCTTTCTGATTTTGTGTTTTGTGATTTATTATTTTTCATCCAAAAACACTCCAGGCTTCGATGAGTAGCCATCCGAAAATTTAACATCGTGAGGTGACAGGGTCTGCTTTCGCATTGTTGTTACGAAAATACAGGGATACGCGCCAGACATTGCCAGATACTTTCGAATTGGATTTTGCGACTATCCATATCATCTGACGTTACAAGAAGAAGAGCATCAGGTCATTACGGCCAAAATACGCAATTCTTACGGCGTTGACATGTCTCAGTATGCTCAGTGGGCGACGTTATACCTCATCAATACATATTCATTCCGCCATTATTGCAGTGGACAATCGGATGTAACAGAGTAACAATACGCTACTACGGCCTGTCTCAAAAAAGTGATTTGAAGTGGCTGACCGACTTCATCTTTGGACATTTTTTTATACTTTACATGAAACTGGTAATTTTGCTGTGCTACCGAACTTTATTAACCTTCCTCAGAAAATATAAAATGAAAACATACCCTGGAAAAATCGTCTTTATTTTACTTAGCACATCTTTACTGATTTCCAACCTTAGTGGCTGCTCAAAGAACGAACCTAACTGGATAACCCCGGAATACCAGAAAATAATCAGCATGGCGCCGGAGATCCGTATAGATGAGAGTGCCCTTAAAGATCCTCCGCCGGAGGAAATTGCCGTTACCCTGGTTAACTTTCTGGAACAATCTAATATCGACAATGCTGTTAAAAGTTGTGCGGCACTTGATAGGATAAATGAGCTTGGGGAAGAATCTAAATGTTATAACGAATATGCCGAAGACGTGGAATGTGCCATTAAAGAGGGGTTTTGGAAGGATAGACTTCGTCATCATCTCGCCTCACAGGAAACGGATTTAAATGCCGACAACATTCCAGACTATATTGTCAGCGGTGATCATTGCGCGGGACTCTCGCATGTTTATACATCCGAATACTTCGTATTGTTATCGCAAAAAGATAAAACATACCATGTTGCGCTATCAACAAATGCTAATTATTTATACGTACTGCCAATTACTAAAAATAATGCCAAAATGATTGTCGAGGGGATTAATTCCTATAACGGGAGTGGCGCAGATGTATGGCATTTGCAAGGAAAAAACTATATACATGAGGCTTGTTTCTACCGACCCAACAAAGAACAGGAAGTGCCTTACGAAAGAGTGAAATGTTATGAACCCAAGCTATAGATCATCCATGTCGCCCAACGCACTCGAGGATATGGCAATATCCTGGCAAAAGGCCATTGGAAACTAACATAAGTTACAGCTTTGTATAAGTATAGATAATTATTACACTATGAACCCCTATCATGACATCGCATCGTCCGAAGACCTGCCCACCCTCATAGAACTCAGTCGTGCCGATCATATCGAAAACCGTGAGGCGCTGATTGAATCTATTTTTGATGTGCTGAGCATATGGCAATATGATTTTTACTGTGGAAAATTTCCCG
>JANNJI010000479.1:0-6089 GCA_031405795.1 Gammaproteobacteria bacterium | reverse complement strand
ATGGGATATATCTTCTGGGGTACCTGTTCGCAGGATTGGCAGGTAATGCCCTATATGTCATATTGATGGCTGATCAATTTGGTTACGGAATCGGTGCTTCCGGTGCAATATATGGTGTACTCGGTATGTACCTTGTACTGTTTGCACTACGCAAAATACGTTTCTTTTTATTCCTGTTTGTGTATTTTCACTATTTTCGCGCCCCCGCCTTGATCATGTTGATCCCGATTGCCGGCTGGGAATTGTATAACCAGCTGTTTTCAGAATCTCACACGAATTTTTTGGCCCACCTGGGTGGACTTGCCGGGGGCGCACTGGTGGCGCTGATCGCCAAGCGTTTCTTGTCCAAAGATAGTACCAACTACCTCAACGAAGAAGTCAATAAAGAAAAATACCAGCAGGCATTTAGCCTGGGCCAGCAACAACTGGCCGCGATGAACTTCAAGGCCGCCAAAGAAACCTTCGAGAAATTAAACGCTGAAAACCCCAATGACACCGGCATCAAACAACAATTATTTAATATTGCCAAGCTCAAGCCTGATTCCGAAGACTTTCATCAACTCGCCCAGCAACTGATGAAATTATCCGGCGCCGATCGCCCCACCGTCAGGATTGTGCACGACGTTTTTATTGAATACAGCAACCGCGCCAAACCCAAACCGCAATTATCGCCCGAACTGCTCGTCACACTCGCCATGCGTTTTGCCGCCAATGATTACCTCGCTGATGCCGAAAAGATCATGAACTACCTGCTCCACGCCAAGTCAGATTTTTCCCGCAATCCCGAAGGCTTATCGGCACTAGCAAAATATTTCAACGGCAAAGATCAACAAAAAGCCAGCCACTACCGGCAACTATTGTTACAAACCTATCCCGACAGCATCCAGGCACAGCACCTCAAACGTGTCAGCACCTGATCTGTTTTTATTTATATTTATTCTTTTTAGTGGGTTTTTAAAGGAAAACAACACGAACTCGCCGAAAGCCGGACCCCTAAATCTAAACCACTTTCCCCTTCGCCACTAACTTCTCCACCACGCTCAAATAATTCTGTATTTCGCCCGCCTGCACATGATTTGGATAATTTTTCAGGACAAATTGCAATATCTGTTTGGCTTTATCATCTTCACCAAACTGTTCGCACAGTAATTGTGCAACCAGTAAATATGCCGCTGGTGTGCCATCAAAAGCAGGGAAGTCGCGATGTAAGTTGCCTAACAAGGTTACTGCTGTTTTGTTATGACCATTGCCTTTAAGCAGTCGCGCGATCTCGACCCGCTCGTTCGGCTTAACCGGGCGAAATTGTTTGTCAAACGCCACACACTCCTGATAGACCTTGGTTGCCAGACCAAACTTGTTTTCATGAAACAGATAAGAAATATAATCCTGGCCCTGTTTGGTGTGCAGTGTATTGTCTGAATTCAACCGTGCCAGTTTCAACATCCGCTCGCGTGCATCAATATTACCTGGCGCACTTTGAATTATCTGTGCTAACCGTTGCGCCGCCTCCTCGTTTTTCCCTTCTTGCAGTAAAATCTCAACCGCACGTAACTCAGGACTGGACAATGACTCGATATGTTTGTCATGCGGCGTCTCGGCTTCCACCTCAACGGTAAAACCAAGCTGTTCATGGTATTGATAGAGCACATAACCCATCATGTTGAACATGACCAGGGTAAAATACATGCTGGCAAAGAAGAACAGTGTGATCATCACGGGTTTTGAAACCAACCCAGACAGCATTCCCAATAGCGAGCTAGAGGCAAGCGACAACAGATAGAGTAATACCACCATAATAAAATAAGGCAGGCCGATACGTTGGATGACAGCACCAACCAGGATCGGATTAAAGGCGCTGAAAAAACTGTGTTCCATCGCCAGCACCATGGTGCTGGCGGGCAAGGCAAACATGGTAATGGCGTAGACTAACCAATACATGCCGCTTCCGAACATATCAAAAACAGAAAACTGCACCGCACCTAACGCAACCATCAGGGCAACTTGTTTCAGCGGTAAGATGATCTGTTCGGTCAACACCTCGTTGGTAATGCTCCGGGGCAGGACATGCCCATGCGCGGTGTCTTCCAAGACCACATACGCATACTTCATGAACACAATCCCCACGATAAATAAACACAGAATTGAAAACAACGGAATCGATATATTAACCAGCGCAAAACTGAGCACCGTGAGGATTAACATAAACACCAATGGGCCTGGGTATGCCGGATAAATAAAGAATCGCCCCAGACGCTGCCAAAATGGTGTGACCAGATTACCTGTGCCCAATGAGGTTAGATCCGCTTTGCACACCGGACACAGTGGTGGTTTGTTATTTTTTGGCGGATCGATACAGTTTGCGCAGAAATTGATCTGGCAATGATGACACACCCAGCGCGCGGGCGTGGTGATGTGATATTTACACGTTATCGCTGCCATAACTGTCGCTATCGTGACTTGTTCCGTTATACTTTGCGCAAGGGTACCTAGTCGACCCTTGAAGAAGCAAGTCTTTTACTCATTATCGAGGATTAAATTTAGGATACCGACCGTGCCAACACTATACAAAAAATTGTTCCTTTGTGCCCTTTTTTGTCTTACCAGCTTACCCAGTTTGGCAGGTGACTTACTCGTTGACACAGAGTGGGTCAACAAACAGCTCAAAGATAACAAACTAGTGTTAATTGATATGGCTGATGAAACCCAGTATCAGCGTTTTCACTTGGTGGGCGCCATTAATCTGCCTTTCACCGCCCTGGTAACACGACAGAAAAACATCAGCACACCGATCCCGCAGGATAAGCTGATCGCCTTGCTGGGCAAGTTAGGTATCAGTAGTGATTCGCAGATTGTTATCTATGATGATATGGGCGGGCTTAACGCCGCACGGCTCTACTGGGAATTGGAGCAACTTGGCCATGACAAAGTATCGCTGATGAACGGTGGCTTGGTAAAATGGATATTGGAAGGCAAACCGGTGACTAATCGTGCACCCGCCGCCATGAAACCCGCCAGCTACGTGGCGAAAAAAAATGAACGCAGCCGACTCGCAGGCTTGCAGGATGTCGCCCCCGCCAGTCGCAATAAAGAGACGGTGTTACTGGATGTGCGCAGCGAAGATGAATACAAAGGCGATCCCAGGGAACCACGTAGTGGTCACATCCCCGGCGCCAAATGGTTTGAATGGGATCAGGCCGTGAATTTTAGCGAGGGCTTCGTACAACAGGATGAAAAAAACCTGCGTGATAAATTAGCCCAACTGGGTGTGAACAACAACAAACAACCCATCATCACCTATTGCCGTTCCAGCCACCGTGCCTCACAGACCTATTTCACCTTGCGCCAACTGGGTTTTGATAATGTGAAAATCTACACTGGGTCCATGCTGGAATATGAACAACAAAAAGATCAACCACTGACGCGTGGCATGCAACCGTAATATGCGACCAAGGTTATTGACCATCAGAAGATCACGTTCATTGCTACCATAGGTTTTTTCACCGGCAAAAAAAAACCTTCCTAATAACTCAGTGTTCAGTCAGGAAGGTTCGAAGTATACAACAACGAAATCGGGGGTTTGCCACAGCGGGCCCAGAAAGCGCCTACCGGTTTGAACACCATAGCCGCGCAATACCGTCATTGCAAGGGTAGTCGCGGCCTAATTTTCTCATCGGTAACATTAGTGAAAACACGTGTATTCCGACTCGGGGAAGCTAACGCATTGATATGAAGCGATTTTCCTGCGAGCGCTGCTACACTGAAGATTTAGTTGCCAGCCGCAGCAGGGCGTCAATCAAGCCCGTGGATAGGCCCAGGTAAGGAGCAATGCGAATATTGGCTTGAGGAACTCTCGCTTGAGTCTGAGCCACCAACTCTGGAATATCCTTGGCTACATGCCGACCAGCGGAGAGAAAATACGGTAACACCACGACTTCCACCGCACCCTGTGCCACGCACTGGACAATCCCATCAGGAATGGATGGCTCCGCCAACTCCAGAAAGGCACAGCGGACATCGCTGTACTCGCTACCCGCACGCAGGCGCATTTGTGCAGTCAGCTCACGCACTTCGTCGTTGGATTCAACGCGGCGACTGCCGTGGGCAACAATTAATAAAGCTTTCATTTTGGCGTACCTGGACTATCTTTCATACTTAAAGAACAGCGAAACAGGATAACACATGCGCCGTACTCTTATCATTACAGAATTGTTGTGTTTATTTATCCTATTCAGCCAAAGCGCTTGTGTGCGTAAGGCATATGAAGAACCCCTTGATGTCACCTGCGCGCAATCGCTGAAGATTGCCCAGCAGCAACTTGCCACGTTACGGAATAAACTCGATAAAGAGGAAGCCTTACAACTTGAGAATCTAATCACAGCCGCCAAGATTGAACAACAGCATAAAAAATTTCCTGCCTGTGCCGACCGGGCACAACGTGCCGTTATTTTATTGGAACAATACAGTAAACGTGAATAAGTCAACAACCTGGCAAGGGGTGCACGATGGAGCAACCACAGACAAACGAGTACCTGATTAATACAGAACAGCTACGCCTGCTGACATTGTTTCATTACATTTCCGGTGGGTTGGCCATCGTATTTTCATCGATATTTATTTTGTACCTGCTGATGATCAGCATGATAGTGAATAATCCACAGTTCAAGCAATCGACACAAGCGCAAATGAACGGGATTTCGCCAGCTGATCTTATATCAATCTTTATTTATATTTTTGGCGCGATCATAACCTTGGGAATAATATACGGCATCGCGCAAATCATCGCCGGTAACTTTATCAAACAACGCAAACACCGTCTGTTTATCATTATCGTAGCCATTCCCAATCTGTTATTCATTCCCTATGGTACGTTATTGAGTATTTTTACTTTAATCGTGCTCAGCCGCCCGTGGGTGGTGGCCCTGTTTAATCGTCAAGACATGCCCCTTACATAAAAAACAGTGACAACTTAGCTCACTGGCAGGCACGCCGGACAGTGACCAGCCGCATTCTTTTTTGGCCAGCTGTTCCACAATGATGCAACGATCAACATAATCAGCCCCAGCCACATAAGCGGATCGCTATCCCAATAAAATTTACTACTGAGTAGTACGCTACTTGCGACCAACCCTAAACAAAAAGGTTGGTAGCCACGGCGTGCCCTGGCCCGATAAACCAATGCGACCAAAGCAACCACGATAAAGAGCAACATCGCTGGCAACAGGTACGGGGTATAATCAAAAAATCCTACGCCCAACGAACTCAACAGCCCCGCATAGGCCGGCCAACACGCCGGGCAAAATATTTTCGGTAACAACGCCATGCCAACAGCAGGCAAAATGCTAAGATTCAAACCAAAAATTGTTTTATCTTTGCCGGGTAATGTTAAATTCCCCTCCTGACTGGCTCGTTGCAAGGCCTGCGTGATTTGTTCTAACGGCGGCACCCCTTGGTTTTGTGCTTGACTGCTGGCATACACACGACAATGTGACGCACCAGTTCCAGGCAAAGCGCCGAGCACATCTTTACCGTTGACTAAAATTGTCGGCGAGCCATATCCGTGTGCATAACCGGGCATAGCGGGATCACTGCTCTCCCATTCAGTCCAGATTGGCGCAATACCTACCGCGTTAAAGGCACACAGCAACTGTTCACGCGCAGCAACAATATTCGGACAGGTCTTTGCGTAAATTAATTCAATAATCACGAATACCCCTGGTTATAAACCCGACTGTTTTGCACTGGCATGTTCAAGCGCATCCAGAATCGGGCACTCAGTTAATTCGGCTAACACTTCACACTGTACAGCCAACGCAGTAAGTGCCGTGCGCATATGCTCTAACTCCTGAAGTTTGTGGTCGATATGGGTAATTTTTATTTCCACTACCTGTTTCACATCCGCACACGTGGTCGTGCGCGTACGCCGCAAATTTAATAACTCCGCGATCTCTTTGAGTGAAAAGCCTAATAGCTTGGCGCGTTGAATAAACTGGACACGCCGCACAACGTCATCGTCATACACACGATAACCCGATGAGCTGCGCGCTGGTTTAACCAACAGACCCTGCTTTTCGTAAAAACGAATTGCCTCA
>JANNJI010000478.1:0-1152 GCA_031405795.1 Gammaproteobacteria bacterium | reverse complement strand
GGTTGCTATCATTGGGACGATGGATATTGTATTTGGGGAGATTGATCGCTGATGTTTGCACACCGCCAGAAGGATCAACACAAACTCGATTTAATCACTGCGCCGTCGAAGGTCGAAATCGATCAATGGATTGCCAAATATCCTGCGGATCGCAAGAGCTCGGCAGTAATGGCGGCGCTACGTATTATGCAGGAGCAGAACGGTGGTTATTTAACGCATGAATTAATCGAGGCGGTTGCTGAATACCTCGATATGGCTACCATCGCAGTCTATGAAGTGGCGACGTTTTATTCCATGTATGAAATGAAACCCGTTGGCAAATACAAAATTTGTGTCTGTACCAATATCTCCTGCATGTTGTGTGGTTCGGATGCAGTAATGGCTCATTTGCAGCAAAAATTGGGGATCAAGCCGGGTGAAACCACGGCGGACGGCAAATTCACCTTGAAGGAAGTGGAATGCCTGGGTGCCTGCGTCAATGCGCCGATGCTGCAAATCGGTAACGAGTATTATGAAAAGCTGACCGTGGAAAAAATTGACAGTATCTTAGCGGATTTTAAATAACCATCATGACGAACGAAGTCTGTTTTCGCACGCTGCAGTTTGACCAGCCCTGGACGCTGGAGAGTTATTTGCGCGTCGGTGGTTATGCGATGTGGAAAAAAATCCTTAAGGAAAAAATTCCGGCGGAAAAGATCATTGAAGAAATAAAAACCTCGGGCCTGCGTGGTCGGGGTGGAGCGGGTTTTCCCACGGGTTTGAAGTGGAGTTTCATGCCACGTAATGCGCCGGGACAAAAGTACATTGTCTGTAACTCCGATGAAGGCGAACCCGGTACCTGCAAAGATCGCGATATCATGCGTTACAATCCGCATCAGTTGATCGAAGGTATGGCCATTGCGGGTTATACCATCGGCGCGACGGTCGGTTACAACTACATTCGCGGTGAATTTTGGGAACCGTACGAACGGTGTGAGGCGGCGCTCGCCGAGGCCTATCAGGCCGGACTATTGGGCAAAGATATACTTGGTAGCGGTGTGAATTTTGATCTTTACAATCACTTGGGTGCGGGTGCATACATTTGTGGTGAAGAAACCGCATTGTTGGAATCCCTGGAAGGAAAAAAAGGACAACCGCGATTCAAACCGCCGT
>JANNJI010000477.1:0-1433 GCA_031405795.1 Gammaproteobacteria bacterium | reverse complement strand
ATCCTGCAAGCCTTTTTTGCCGAGCTGCGCACTGCCGGTCGGGTCTTCAATCTGGCAGATGCCAGCGCGGAGGATAAAAACTATGCCGGGGGTTATCGTGCGTTAGAGGCACTGTTCCCCGGTAGTGGTGTGCGTACCAGTGACTATCATGGCGATGTGAATTTATTCTTCAGCCAGATCAAAACCCAGGACGGTGGGGATATTAATATTCTTGTTCCCGGTGGTATCGTTAATGCCGGGCTCTCGGTGCAACCACCCGGTGCACCTGAAAAACAGGCGAGTGATCTGGGTATCGTCGCGGCACGTGAAGGCAGCATTCGTATTTACACGCACAATGATGTGCAGGTGAATCAATCCCGCATCTTTACCCTGGGCGGTGGCGATATCCTGTTGTGGTCGAGTTATGGCGATATCGACGCGGGCCGTGGCGCCAAGTCGGCGATTTCAGCGCCGCCGCCACAATTGATAGTGGCAAATAATGGCAGTGTCTCGCTGGATTTCGCCGGTGCAGTGTCCGGCAGCGGCATCCGTGTGATCTGTACCACCAATTGCGATGACGACGGCGGATTCATTTCCATCATCAAGGGCAAGGGCCCCGGAATAAAATACAGCACTGCCGATGTGGATCTGGTTGCGCCGTTTGGCACCGTCAGCGCGGGCGAGGCCGGTATCGGCTCGGCGGGTAATCTGTTCATTGCCGCGCAACAGGTGTTGGGCGCGGACAATATCAATGTTGTTGGTACCTCTGTTGGTGTGCCGGTGGCCAATGCGGCACCGGTGGCCAATGCGGCACCGGTGGTGACGCCAACTGTTACCGATCCTAATAACACCAAGAATGATACTGCGAGTATCGGCAAAGAGCCGGTTTATAAGCAGATTGGCGACGGTGCGTCACTCATGTTATTGGATGTGGAGGTCATCAGCTTTGGTGATCAAGACGATGAAGATGCTAAAAAGCGTAAAACAAAAAATAAGGTGACACCATGACAAGCAGATTAAAACGATCCGTCACGTTATTCCTGTTGCTCAGCGGTTTGGTTCTGCCAGCCTTGGCGCAGGACTGGTGGAATGATGACTGGCAATTACGCAAGGTGATTAAAGTGGATACCACCAGTTCCGGTGTTAATCTGAATCAGGAACTGAGTGATGTGCCGGTGTTGGTGCGGTTGCACGTGGGAAATTTTGCTTATTTTTTTGATGTGAAACCCGATACCAGTGACCTGCGTTTTATCGCGGCGGATAACAAGACCCCCTTGAAATTTTATGTGGAGCGGTTTGATCAGGTCAACCAGATGGCGTTGATCTGGGTGAAGTTGCCAACATTACTTGCTAATACCAAGACTGATTTTTTCTATATGTATTTCAGTAATCCGGCAGCAGCCAATGCAGCTGATGCAGCCGACGTGTTCGACGCCAGTCAGGTACTGGCGTAT
>JANNJI010000476.1:0-1914 GCA_031405795.1 Gammaproteobacteria bacterium | reverse complement strand
GCCTAACATCACTAACAGCATGTAGCGACGACGTTTGCGACCTGCCTGCGCCTGCAGAAATGGCCGGACATAACGGGCAAACACCGCATAGAGTTTCTCATCGGTAAACAGGGCATTGATGCCGTGCGCTGGCGCGTGCGAGACGTGTTGCGCCAACACAATATTGGCGAGCCACGGCGTCACCACAAAGGCAATGATCAGCGAGATCAACATGCCGATGCTGGCATTGATCGGGATCGGACTCATGTACGGCCCCATTAATCCCGAGACAAACGCCATTGGTAACAACGCGGCAATCACGGTGAAGGTCGCCAGAATGGTGGGACCACCGACTTCATCCACCGCCTGCGGGATCGCATCCAGCAATTTCTGTGCGCCTAACTGCATATGCCGATGAATATTCTCCACCACCACAATCGCGTCATCGACCAGAATACCGATGGAAAAGATCAAGGCAAACAGCGACACCCGATTGATGGTAAAACCCCATGCCCATGAGGCAAACAGCGTGATCGCCAAGGTCACAATCACCGCCGCCCCCACCACGACTGCCTCGCGTTTACCCAAGGCAAAAAACACCAGCAAGACCACGGCGGTGGTGGCAAACAATAATTTTTTGATTAATTGCTGGGCCTTGGCATTCGCCGTCTCGCCATAATTACGTGTCACCGTGACCTGCACATCATCGGGAATAAATACGCCTTTGAGTTTTTCCACCCGCGCCACAATGTCATTGGCAATTTGCACCGCGTTACTGCCGGGTTGTTTGGCAATCGCAATCGTCACCGCGGGCTGCTCCAGCGGTGCGCCCAGTTGGTTTTTTGTCGTCGCCGCACCCTTGCCAAACCAGACATACCGTTCGGGTTGATCCGGGCCACGCTTTACCTCAGCGACTTCACCAAGATACACCGGTTTGCCGTTGTGTACCGCCACCACCAGATCAGCCACATCCTCTGCTTTAGAAAAAAATTGTCCGGCCTGAATCTGCATCTCTTGATTATTATTTACGATCTGACCCAAGGGTTGCGCGACATTACTCGTGCGCAACGCCGTGCGCAGATCATTCAAGTCAAGGTTATAGGCCGCCAACGCAGTCGGATCAAACACGACGTGCACCACGTCATCCGGGCCACCAATCGTATAGACATCGCGGGTACCGGGAATGCGTTTTAATTCAATTTCAATGGCATGGGCCACGTGTTGTAATTCATACGCACCACGCGTCGGATCACTCGTCCATAACGTCAGACTGACAATCGGCACATCATCAATGCCTTTGGGTTTAATGATCGGTTGTGCCACACCCAGATTGGCGGGTAACCAATCCGATTTGGAATAGATCGCATTATATAAACGCACAATCGCCTGGGTCCGATCCTCGCCCACCTTGAATTGCGCGGTTAAGACCGACATCCCTGGATACGACACCGAGTACACGTGTTCAAGCCCTTCCAACTCGGAAAGAATTTGTTCGGCAGGCGTGCTGACGATCTCTTCCACTTCTTTGGCCGATGCGCCGGGATACGCGATAAAGACATTGGCAAAGGTGACATTGATCTGCGGTTCTTCTTCACGCGGTGTCACGATCACCGCAAACACACCGAGCAATAATCCAACCACGGTTAATAACGGGGTGAGCTCCGATTGTAAAAACGTTTTGGCGATGCGTCCGGCCAGACCCAACGTGGATGGCATGGTTATTCCTTAACTGGATTTTTCTTGAGGGTTGCTGCATGCACAAGGACAATCGCCGTTTGCGGATCAAGCACCACGTTATCCCCTGCGGCTAAACCCGCTAAAACTTCAACGAGGGAATTATCCACGTCCTGACCTAAGCGTATCTGGCGAAACAGCAAGCCTTGTTCGGTTTGCACGTAGACACCGGTGACTTCACTGCGCCGGGCAACGGCCTGC
>JANNJI010000475.1:0-2370 GCA_031405795.1 Gammaproteobacteria bacterium | reverse complement strand
ATTTTATCAATGCGATGCTGATGTAGTGGGAAGCATTTCCTTAATTAATGAAGTGGAGCTTGCTACTATTTATCAAGAAGTTTTTTCTCAATTGAAGATTTCAAATTTCAAATTGCATATTAACAACCGGAAAATTTTAACCGGGCTTGCAGAACTTTGCGGTGGTGCTGAGAAGATGAACGATATCGCAATTGCGATTGACAAATTAGATAAAATTGGAATTGAAAAAGTAAAAGAAGAACTGAAAACAAAAAATTTAAGCAGTGAACAAATCAATATCATTGAAAAATATTTATCGATTAGTGGAAACAATAAAGATAAAATTGCGGCAATAAGAAATTTACTTGGAGACAACGGTGACGCGGCGGTCGATCTGCACTTCAAAGCGGCAGAGATGAACGACGTCCTCAAGTCGCTGACCGCACTCGACCTGGGCGACGGCTTGATCGCCAGTATCAGTTACGAGTCCACCAAACCGATAGAGAAGCAACTCGAAGATATCAGTATTCACCTCACGGATGCGAATGCGTTCACGAACCTGCTCGCGCAGGTGAAGGGTGCGCACGTCGCGGTCAACATCGGTGCAAAAAAAGTCGAAGGGATCGTCGTCGGCATCGAAACGCTCACACGCAAGGACGGCGACGTTGCGCTCACCAGTCATCGGTTGGCGTTGCTGGTGAACGGCGAGGCGCTTCAGTCGTATGACTTACTTGATGTTACCTCGACCGTGTTTCTCGACGAGAGTCTACGCAAGGATTTACAGCACCTGCTCGACATCCTGATCTCGGCGAAGAAGAAGGATCAGAAAAAGCTTACGATTTTTGCGCAAGGCAAGGGTAAACGCGAGATCCTCGCCAGCTACGTCATCGAAACACCCGTGTGGAAGACGTCGTATCGTGTGCTGCTCGGCAAGGATCAGCCGCTCGTACAGGGATGGGCGCTGGTGGATAACACGCAAGACGAGGATTGGGAAAACGTCGCGCTCACGCTCGTCGCGGGCCTGCCGGTCTCGTTCATTCATGATCTTTATTCACCGCGTTACAAACGGCGACCAGTGGTGCATGTGCAGGAGGAAGAAGCCTACGCGCCACCGATCCTGGAGCAGGTTGAGGCGGGGTTTGCGGTTGAAGATGAGGAGGAGCGAAAAATAAGTAAGAGCAAGCGCGCCGCACCAGTGGCAAAGTCGGATGTTGCTTACAGGAGTAGCGGTAGTTCGGCAAAGGATTCGACTGTGAAAAAGGCGGCCCGCGAACGCTCGGTTCAGGTGCAAACGCGCACCGTCGAGGTCGGCGATCTTTTCCAGTACGAGATCAAGAACCCCGTTACGGTGAAGCGCGGTCAGTCGGCGCTGGTGCCGATTCTACAGATGCCGTTCGATGGTAAGCGCGTCGCGATCTACAATGCCGATATCCGCGAAAAAAATCCGATGTCGGCGGTGCTCTTCAAAAACACCACCGGTATGACGCTCGAAGGCGGACCCATGACGGTGCTGGAGGACGAGAACTACGTCGGCGAGTCCATGCTCGACACGATGAAGCCAGACGAGGAGCGAATTGTGCCCTACTCCGTGGAATTGGGCTGTGTGATTTCGATTGATCACACGAGCAACCACACGGCATACCATCTGAGTCGTATTGTGCATGGCACCCTGTATCTGTATCGATATATTATTGGGATACAAAAGTATGTCATCCATAACAAGAGTGACAAGCAGCTCGATCTTTTTCTCGAACACCGGTTTAACCACGGCTGGGAATTAGTCGAGACGCCGCCGCCGGTGGCGCGCACTGAGAACTTCTACCGCTTTCGAATCGAGGTGCCAGCGAACAAGACCATCAAGTTCAACGTGAGTGAGAAGGGTGATAACAACGAGACATTTGCAATCCAGAACGTGGGCCAGGACACGGTGCGGGCGTGGTTGCAGAGCAAGTACATCAATCCTACGGTCGCCGAGCAGCTTCACCAAGTGACGGCACTCAGCGAATCGGCAGGGGATCTGCAAGGCCGGATCGACATGTTGGAGGGAGAGGTCGAAGTCATCTTTAAGGATCAGCAACGGCTACGGGAAAATCTCCGGGCACTGGGTAACTCCGAAGATGAACGTGGTTTACGTGAACGTTACGTGTCTGAGATGACAAAGGAAGAAGATACGCTGCGTGACGATCGCGACGAGATTCATCGGCTGAAGCAGGAGAAGGAAAAAGTTAAAAACGAATTGCGCGAACGGATTGAATCGCTCCAGTTCGAACACAAGCTGTAAACCCAGGAAACGGCAGGAGTACCGATCTGTTATCGCGAATCGCGAATGCCGCGGCAGCCGCCGGTGGACATGTCTTTGAAAATGCTGTTGCGCTTGATGTGCATGTTCAC
>JANNJI010000474.1:0-6377 GCA_031405795.1 Gammaproteobacteria bacterium | reverse complement strand
ATCGCCGAATACATCTGCGCGACCTTGTCTTCACGGATCAGATTACGGATCGCCGGGTTGGCCACCATGATCTCATGCGCCGCGACACGGCCACCACCAATGCGTTTCATTAACGTCTGGGCGATGACTGAACGCAGTGATTCCGACAACATCGAACGCACCATGTCTTTTTCCGCCGCTGGAAATACGTCAATGATGCGGTCGATGGTCTTCGCCGCCGAACTGGTGTGCAAGGTACCAAACACCAGGTGACCGGTCTCCGCCGCCGTCAGCGCCAAACGGATCGTTTCCAGATCGCGCATTTCGCCGATCAGCACAATATCCGGGTCTTCACGCAAGGCCGAGCGCAACGCCTCGGCAAAGCCGTGGGTATCGCGATGTACCTCGCGTTGGTTGACCAGACATTTTTTACTTTCATGGACGAATTCGATCGGGTCTTCAATTGACAGGATATGACCAAACTCTTTGTTGTTCAGATAATCCAACATCGCCGCCAAGGTCGTCGATTTACCTGAACCGGTCGGCCCGGTAACCAAAACAATACCACGCGGCACATCGCAGATTTCTTTAAAACTATTGGGACAACCTAATTCTTCCAACGACAATATCTTGGAGGGAATGGTACGAAACACCGCACCGGCGCCGCGATTTTGATTAAAGGCATTAACACGAAAGCGGGCGATGCCCGGCAACTCAAACGAAAAATCGGTTTCGTAAAATTCTTCATAATCCTTGCGTTGTTTGTCATTCATGATGTCATACACCAGCGAATGCACGGTTTTATGATCCAGCGGCGGCACATTGATACGGCGCACGTCGCCATCAACCCGAATCATCGGCGGTAGTCCAGCAGATAAGTGCAAGTCGGAGGCTTTGTTCTTGACACTAAAGGCGAGTAATTCACTTATGTCCATAATGACCCAATTGTTGAAATGTAAGAGAAGAGATGCTTTCCGGTTATCGGTTCGTCATAATGATTCTGAAGATAACTTTAATCCAAATTTGATACTAAAGCATAGGCTTATGACAACAATCGCACAACGCCTGACTCTTGTCCGTGACCGAATCAACACCGCAGCACATGCCAGTACACGCCGTATCGACCAAATCCAGCTCGTAGCGGTGAGCAAAACCCAGCCAGTAGCAGCGATAGCGGAGGCCATCGCCGCAGGACAAATGGCGTTTGGCGAGAATTATCTCCAAGAGGCCTTGCCAAAAATCGCTGCCTTGGCAGCGCACCCACTGCAATGGCACTTTATCGGCCCGATCCAACGCAACAAAACCGCAGACATCGCGGCCAATTTTGCCTGGGTGCATAGTGTTGATCGTCTCAGCATTGCCCAACGACTCAATGATCAACGACCCGCCGGGCTGTCACCATTGAACATTTGTATTCAGGTCAACATCAGCCAGGAAGACAGTAAAGCGGGGGTAGCGCCAACCGAGGTACTAACCATGGCCCAGACCCTCTCCCACCTACCACGCCTGCGACTGCGCGGACTGATGACCATCCCCAAACCAAGCGCCGACCCCGTGCAGCAGCGCACCCCTTTGCGCCAACTTCGCCAACTGCTTGAAGACATCAATGCGCAGGGACTGGCCCTGGATACCTTGTCGATGGGCATGAGTGATGACCTGGAAGCGGCAATAGGGGAAGGTGCAACCATCATCCGGGTTGGTACCGCAATTTTTGGGCAAAGGGCGTAATCTTGTTTTTATTCTTTTCTTGTCACTACCCATCGTTACCCTGTAACTTATAGTCATGGCTCACTCACAACATCTTGGCTTCATCGGCGGCGGCAACATGGCCCGTTCCCTCATCGGCGGTTTGCAGGCCAGCAGTGCAGGCGAATACCTTATCCGTTGCTATGACCCTGATCCAGCGCACCTGGCAACACTCGCGCGTGACTTCAACATCCGCCCGGTGGTGAGCAATCAGGCCCTACTGGATACCTGTGATGTCGTGGTGCTGGCGGTGAAACCGCAAATCCTTAAACAGGTGGCGACGGAATTACACGTTAACACCAATAAAGTACCCTTATTTATCACCATTGCCGCCGGAATCCGCACCTCAGCCTTGCAACGTTGGCTCGGTACTGACTGTGCCATTGTCCGCGCGATGCCTAACACCCCCGCTTTAGTGCGCGCCGGGGCGACGGGTATGTATGCCACGCCTAACACCACAGCCGAACAGCGGCAGCTCGCCGAATCCATCTTACGTGCGGTGGGACTGACGCTGTGGCTTGATGAAGAATCGCAGCTGGATGCGGTGACTGCCTTGTCGGGCAGTGGCCCTGCTTATTTTTTCTATCTGATGGAGGCCATTGAAAAGGCGGGCGTTCGCATGGGTCTGCCAGCGGAGACAGCGCGTTTATTAACAATGGAAACGGCCTTTGGTGCCGCCAAACTGGCTCTGGAGATCAAGGAACAACCCGCTGTGTTGCGCCAGCGCGTCACCTCGCCAGGAGGGACCACTGAACGCGCCATCGCTATATTTACTGAAAATCAGCTGGATGCCATTGTCGAACGTGCCCTGTTAGCGGCGCGTGATCGTGCGGTAGAATTGGCCGAACAATTGGAGCAGTAGCCGGATGGGACATATTGGTGATTTTCTGGAGTTCATCGTCAAGCTGGTCTTTTGGCTTTACATGCTGCTGGTGATGCTGCGGTTTTTATTGCAGCTGGTACGCGCCAATTTTCATACCCCCGTAGCACAATTTGTGATTACCGCGACCAATCCGGTATTACGCCCCTTACGTCGCGTCATTCCGGGCCTGGGCGGGATCGATCTCGCCGCCCTGATCTTATTGTTTGTGCTGCAACTGGGTGAAATTGTATTGATCGGGCTGCTGCCGGGGCCGCAACATCATATTCCTTCCTCGCCGGGCTTGTTTCTCCTGACGATCGGCTTGTTGATTGACCAGTTTGTCTTTTTTTATATCGTGAGTATCACGGTGCAAGCCATCCTGAGTTGGGTAAATCCGGTCGCATTCCACCACCCCATTGGCAGCCTCATTTTACAGTTGAATGAACCCCTGTTACGGCCAATTCGGAGTAAGTTTAAACCCATCAACGGCTTTGATATTTCCCCACTTATCTTCATTGTCATGCTCATGGCAGTACACTATCTGATTGCCGCGCCTTTAATTGATGCCGCCGCCTTAACACGCTTGCGTTGATGACTCGGGCGGCTTGGTACACGTGGCAAGGTCAGATATTGGTAGTGAATTTGTGGGTGCAACCCCGCGCGAAACGCGATGAAATCGTCGGCCCTATGCGGACGCACTCAAAGTCCGCATTACCACACCACCGGTTGACGGCAAGGCAAATGCGCATTTGTGTGCCTGGTTTGCTGAGCTCTGTGATGTGGCAAAAAACCAGGTGACCCTGCACAGCGGCGCGACGGATCGTCGCAAACGTATCCGTATCCACCAACCCAAATCCCTTCCACCGGGGGTAATACGACCTGTCTGACCGGGTCTCTGACAATATTTTCATCACCCCCTAAAATCCTGGAATGTGATGCCGTTAACAATAAAGCCAGAATTATTGTTCTTTGGCTGGGCGAACTGCGGTTACGGTAGTATATTTTGATTACCACCGGGGTCCTAAAAACCCGGGCCCGATTAAGACCTTACTCCACATACCTGAGATACTTTCATGGCGACAGAACGCTTTACCGATCAAATGCAGGCCTTCGGCCGCTGGAAAACCCAGGTCATGGAAGCCATCCTGAAATATCAGGCGTGGCTGGATCAAAACCGGATGTCTGATGCCGAACTGGAAATCCGCCTGATTGAACTCATCGAACAGATGAAGTCTGATCGGCTGACTATCGCCTTCGTCGCGGAATTTGCCCGAGGCAAGACCGAATTGATTAACGCGATCTTTTTCTCGGAATACGACCGCCGCCTGTTACCCTCCGATGCCGGTCGCACTACCATGTGTCCCACCGAGCTGCTTTACGACACCAGCACAAACCAGAGTTACATTCGGCTATTGCCCATTGAGACACGGCTGGAAGACACCAGCATTTCTGAATTGAAGAAGCACCCGATCAACTGGACAAACATGCCATTGGATACCAGTTCATCGGAAAAAATGGCCGAGGCATTTCGTGAAGTAGTGCGGACCAAACGAGTCCCGATCGAAAAGGCCCAACGCATGGGTTTATTCGAAACCCAACGCGATGCACGTCACGTCACCGATGGCCAGATCGAAGTCCCGATGTGGCGCCACGCCATCATCAGTTTCCCGCACCCACTGCTCAAGGAAGGTCTGACGATCCTCGACACCCCCGGCTTGAATGCCTTGGGTTCAGAGCCGGAACTGACCATCAACATGTTGCCCAATGCCCAAGCGGTCATCTTCGTCATCGCTGCCGATACTGGTGTGACCAAATCCGACATGGATATGTGGACGTTGCATGTGAAAGCCTTAAATAGCGATGCCCGCCACGCACGACTGGTGGTGCTCAATAAGATCGACACTTTGTGGGATGAACTCAAGGATGAAGCCACCATCAACAATACCATCCAGGCACAATGTACTTCTGCGGCAAAGATGCTGGAGATTGATCCACGCAGTGTTTTCCCGGTCTCCGCCCAAAAAGGACTGCTGGCCAAGATTCGCCATGACAAGGACTTGTTGAACAAGAGCAACATCCTCAAGCTCGAAGCCATTTTATCCACGGATATCCTGCCCAAAAAACAGGAAATCGTGCGCGACAGTATTGTCGGCGAGATCGGCGGTATGGTTAAAGAATCGCGCGATTTGATCGCCTCGCGGCTGGCCGACGCCAGCAAACAACTCAAGGAACTCAAGAACCTCAGTGGCAAGAACGAGGATGTCATCTCCCACCTGTTGAAAAAAACCCGGCAGGAGCAGGCAATCTACTACAAGAGCGTGGAGTCATTTCAGGCCAACAAGAAATTATTTTCTGATCATCACACACAACTGTTGAACATCTTAAGCCTGGGTGAGCTGGATAACCTGATGTCCGCCACGCGCAAAGAAATGGCGGCCACCTGGACCACCATCGGCATGAAAAATTCGATGAAACAGTTTTTTGATGTGATTGCCAGCACCACCAAGCAGGCCTCTGATTACACAGAGAAGCTCAATAACTTGATTCAGCTGATCTATCGTAAATTTAATGAAGAGCATGGCACCAGTGACACCAAACCCAAGGTGTTCAGCATTAATAAATACAAACGCGACATGGAACGGCTCTATCATGAGGCCGATGCGTATCGCAACAGTCCTGTCACCACCATGACGGAACAGACTTTCGTGATCAAAAAGTTCTTTATCTCCATGGTCTCCCATGCACGCAATACCTTTTTTAATGCGCACCAGGAAGCCGAATCCTGGGGCAAGGCAGCCATGGCGCCCTTGATTGCACGCATCAGAGAACACAAAGATCAAATGGAAAAACGTCTGGAGAGTCTGCGTAAGATTAATGAATCACGCGACACCCTGCATGCACGTGTCGCCGAGCTTGAACGCGCCACTGCACAACTGGATACGCAGTTGGCACAGCTCAATGGTTTCATGGACATCTTGAATCGTCCGCTCGACTCCTTTGTCCCAACCGCAGGCAATGTCACCCACATTAGCGCCGCGTAGCACCCTCAAGCGTACTGAACAAACCAACTTGTCATGCCATGCCCTTGGGAATGACTGGTTGCTGTAGTGCATGAGTTATTCATAGTATGCAATGCCCGAAATGCCAATATCAACGTCAGGCCGCTGATCACCAGGCCCCGGACTGGCAATGCCCGGCGTGTGGGGTCGCCTATGTAAAAGCCTACAAGGTAAACCTAACTCCGATCATCCCACCAAATCAACGCGTCAAACACGCTAATTATTTTGGTAAACGCACACTACTTGATTATGCCCTGACTTTATTTATCTTGTGCAGCGTCTTATTATTGGTTATCGCCTTCGCCCAAAAAGATCAATTACCAGACCATACTCAACTTTTACCAGCACTCAAACAAAACCCGCTACAAACCATCACGCCGCAAAAGCCCTTTACCTTCGCCTACCGTGGCGAGCAGTACGCAATAGAACCGGTTGCGGAATATGAATTATGGGGCATGGTAGTCACCCATAATGATATCACCGGGACACCTCCACCGGCCACACTTCGGTCAGACCACTCGAAGTGAGTTCCCACAGCGGATACGGCACGTTGACTTTCTGCGTCGACAACTCGGCATAGTGCGTATCGCCGCTGATGAAAATCGTGCCCGACGCCCGCTTGCGCCGGATCAGATCGATCAATCGCTGATGATCCTGGACATAGTTGGTCCACCCTTCCCACCCTGGAAAATCCGCCAGCACCTGCAGACTCGATGCGACGATGCGCACGC
>JANNJI010000473.1:0-1698 GCA_031405795.1 Gammaproteobacteria bacterium | reverse complement strand
ACACAAAGCGGCGGTGATGACATCGCTAATGCCTTTGATGTGGATGCCGTCGCCGCCAGCGCGGCACACGCCGGCATGGAAGCGTTACAAGGTAAAACCGGGCCGGCGCGTGATGCGCTAATATATGCGGCGGCACTTTGCCTGCGGCACCTGGGGCGTGCAGCGAATTTGCAAACAGCCGCAGCGATGGTACGTACAGTATTGGATTCGGGTAAGGCCCTTGCCCATTTTAAAGCGGCCTAAGTTAATTTTGAGATTTTTTATTTACTTTTATTTTTTAGCAAGAGGAGAAAACCATGAAGGCAGAGGATTTAAAGAAATACAACGTGCATGTCACCGCGATGGAAAAAGCAGGTATTGACCCTGAGTATATCCAAGGTTGGCAAGGTGGTTTCCTGGTAAACCCCAAACGTGAAAAACAACGGTCGAATGAGAAGTATGAAGCCGGTTATGACGACGGCGTCGCACACAACACCGACAACTTTAAAAAATGGGCGAAGAAATAATGAGTCCGCGTTGTTTGTGAGCCCTTGAACAACCCCGTGATGTTGATAAACAACACGGGGTTTTTCCAATGAATGACGCTGGACAGCCACACCGCCTAATTTTTGGGGTTTTTGAGGATAACATCACGTTTGAGTAGAAGCTCACGCTTTAGTAACTCCGGTCTGATGACCGCCCTGTCACCAACAACAATCTGGATATCTTGTGTTACCTGCTTGCCTGCTGAATTACGCGCCATCAGCGTGTAGGTTGTTGTCGTCGCCGGGCTTACGGTATGGGTTCCGGTACTGGATGCTTTACCAATTGGTTTCAGTTCAATATTTTGTGCGTTTTGTGTCTGCCAATTAAGCGTGATCTCTTCACCGGGTTTGATCGTTGTTTTGTTGGCCTGAAAGGTAATAATGACCGGATCGGGTACGACAACGTTAATCGTTACTACCTTCTCGGTTGTTTTACCAACTGTATTTTGCGCAACGAGTGTATAGCTGGTTGTCTGTTTTGGGGAAATACTATGTCTGCCGGATTCCTTTACCGGCCCCACGCCTTTTAATTCCACCTTATCGACATTCGTCGTTTTCCAATTAAGCATTACTTTTTGCCCTATAGTGATTGTTTCGGTAGTCGCACTAAAATCCTCAATCACCGGATCAGGAACAGTACGAACAGTGACAGCGACTTCCGACTTGGCTTCTCGCCCTTCCTTGTTTTTTGCAATCAGCTTATACACAGTATTCGCACGCGGTGTAACAGTCGTATTACCCGACAAGGCAACATTACCAATACCGACAATTTCCACTGAGGCGGTATTGCGTGTACGCCAGTTCAAGGTTGCCGAACCATTTTGATCGAGTTCATTCGGGCTTGCGGTATATAACTCGACAATCGGAAATGGCGCCTGTTTAGGTTTTAATTCGGCAGTCACAATCAGTTTTTCACCTTGCGCCAAATCAATACGCGTTGAATAGGTTGAATAGCCCTGTTTCTCGACTCGAACAATATGACGTCCCGCATCCAGCTCAACATCCAGCTGGCTGCTACCTTTGGCACTTTCATTGATATAAATGGTGTCACCAGCAACATTCGATTTAATGGTTAACATGCCTGTGGGTTTTACCGTGGGTATCACGGGCGGTGTTGTCGCGTCACTTGGTGGTTTGCTGGGTGTCGTTACCAGCTCCAGCCCACGCTCGGCAG